>JANYER010000161.1 GCA_025359825.1 Granulicella sp. | reverse complement strand
CTGTTTGCTGGACTCCGCAGGGGTGCTGTAGCGCTGAATGATGCGGCAGGGAACGTGCTCGCCAGTACCTATGTCTCGGGAGTGGGCTCGGGGCCGCAAGCGGGCTTTCATGCTTTGAATATTGCTGCTTCGGGATTTCCGTTCCTGGGTATCACCGCAGATAAGGGCATCGCTGTAGATGGTAACGGGAACATCTTTATGGCCAGCGACAATACTTCCACCGCGAAGGAGTCGGTGGTTGAGATTCCAGTCGGTTGTACAGTGCCCAGTTGCATTGTTCAACTACCGGGAACGTTTCGTGCGATCTGGGGGCTGGCACTCGACGGTGCAGGCAACATCTGGGTAGGCGATGTAGGGGCGAGTGGAACGATCACCGAGATTATCGCGAGCGGTGGTAGCGGTGGTTATGTCACGACAAAGATCATTTCAGGCAGCTTTGGTAACCAGGTTGGAATTGCGGTAGATGGTAGCGGCAATCTATTCTTTACCGGCAGCAGCGCGGGTAGCGCCTATAGCGTAATGGAGCTGGTGGCGGCAGGCGGGTACTCGACACTCAGGACGCTGACCAGCGGCTACAACACGCTGGAAGGAATCGCGGTAGATGGCGCCGGGAATGTATTTTTTTCCGACCCATCGAATCGCACCATCAAAGAGATTGTTGCAGTTGGTGGCAGTATTTCGGCATCGCCTGTTCTCCATGACATCGGCAGCAACCTCAATTCGTTGCAGGGCATTGCCGCGGATGGTAGCGGCAATTTGTTTGTTACAACGGCTACCTCCGGAAGTACTACCGTCACCGAGCTCTTCGTCAGCAGCGGATATACGACTTCAGCTTTGATTTCGAATGGCTTCAATGGTCCGACGGGGATAGCGGTCTCGGCTGGAGGGGATCTTTATATCATCGATTTCGGATCGATCGGTGGGGCTTCGCTATTTGAGATCGGCAGGTCAGCGGCACCCGCGATTACCTTCAGGACACCCACCCCGCCGGGACAACCGGACACGGCAGACGGCCCGCAAAAGGTCTCACTGGATAATCTCGGTAATCAACCGATGGCGCTGTCCGGGCTGATCTTCTCCGACGGAAATTTTTCATTCGACAGCAGTATTACGACCTGCAGTCCGTCAGCTACGCTCGCTGCTGGAGACAGCTGCATTCTGGGCATACAGTTCAATCCCATCGGCACGGGCAAGAGTATTGCAGGATCCCTGTCAGTCCATGACAACACGCTGAACGTAGCCGGCTCTGTACAGAGCCTGGCGCTTACCGGGGCTGGTCTGTTTACTCCGGTGTTAGGCATCAGCATAAGTTCGCCGGTCGTTGCCGTGACCCAGACGTTGACGCTGACGGTGAAGGTAATCGGCGGCAGTAGCAATCCCACGGCGACCGGAACCGTGCAGGTCGCTGCAGTGGGCTACTCGTCCGCGGCGGTGGCGCTGGTCAACGGCTCTGCGACGCTGACGATCCCTGCGGGGTCGTTGCAGCCCGGAAACTTCACCCTGGCATTCACGTACCTTCCCGACTCCGCAAGCGCTTCGGTGTACACGCCTGCCGCCGGGAGGGGCAGCGTAACTGTTACTTCCACGATCCTGAATGTGCCCACTATTACTGTTACTCCCGCAGTGCTGTCCGTCTCGCAAGGGCAGCCACTGTCGGTGACGGTAGCGGTGGGCCAGGTGAGCGGCTCGCCGGTGCCTACGGGAACTGTCTCGTTGGCGGGGGGTAACTATACATCGCCGCCTGCCGTACTTAGTAGCGGCACCGTTACCATCACCATTCCGGCGAACTCGCTCCTTATCGGTACCGACGAACTGATTGCGACGTATACCCCGGACGCAACCAGCGCCACCATCTATGTGTCGGCGAAGGCGGCTGGGTTTGTCGCAGTGGGTGCGGCGGCAACGACGGTTGGGGCGTCGCCAGCGGACTTCGGCTCAATCGCCATTGGCACGACCGGCACCGCGCAGCCGGTTACGTTGACTTTCGCGGCTAACTCTACCCCGGCCACATTGATCGCGACCATGCAGGGGGCGACGGGCAAGGACTTCGCTGTGGTTCCGGGTGGCACCTGCGGTGCCGGGGTGAACGTAGCCACGGGGCAGAGCTGCACAGTCAATGTAACCTTTGCCCCAGCGTTTGCCGGACTTCGGAACGGTGCGGTTCTGGCGCTGGACAGTAACGGACAGCCGCTGGCCCTGACCTACATCCATGGCAGCGGGATTGGCGCGCAGATTACTTTTCAGACGCAGGTTTACTACAGCTACAACGGGATTCAATCAACAGGCTATCCCTTCAGCATTACCACTCTGAGTGATGGATTCTCCCATCCCAACGTGGCGGTGGACGGAGCCGGCAATGTCTTTGAAGCCGATCTGGGGACCGGAGCAATTCTGGAGATTCCTGCTGGATGCACGAACTCGAGCTGCGTGGTGACGGTGCTGCGGGCCTTCTACGGGCCGTCCGCGCTCGCGGTGGATGGTGCCGGCAACATCTTTGTCGCTGAGATCGGCAATGGCGACGTCAAGAAGATTCCTGTTGGCTGCAAGTCGTACAGCTGCATGCAAACGATCGGGTCTGGCTTCAATCAGCCGTATGGCCTGAGCGTGGACTCGAACGGCAATGTCTTTGTGGCCGATACCTACAACAATGCAGTCAAGGAAGTAGTGGCCGCGGGAGGCTATACGACCATCAAGACGTTGGCCACGGGGCTCGATTTGCCGTGGAGCGTTGTCGTCAATGCGGCAGGTGACCTGTTTGTCGCTGAGGGTGGCGACCAGTGCACGATCTTCATTCCCGGTTCCTGTTCCACCATCAATACATCACTACTGATGATTCCTGCGGCGGGCGGCTACCAGACGATTAAGACGCTTGCGGCTGGTGTATTCGGCAAGCCCTTCGGCCTGGCTATCGATGGCGGCGGCAATGTCTACGAAGCAGACTACGGCGACTCCTGCGCCAACGAATTTACGGCGGCCTCCGGGTATGCAGTCGCGATCCGGTTGTGCTCTCCATCGTTTGTCCAGTTTCCTGAAGGAGTGGCGGTGGACGGAGTGGGCAATGTCTACCTCGATGACGTCATCAAGGGCACCATCTCCAAGCTGGATTTCGTTGATCCGCCTTCGATGACCTTCCGCACGGCGACGCAGCAAGGCGTCGCAGACGTACAGGATGGGCCGCAGGTGATTGCGATCCAGAATAACGGTACGGCTCCGATGACCTTCCGTTCCATCGTATTGTCCGACTCTTCCTTCAAGCTCGACAGTCTTACGACTTGCTCTACGTCCACTCCGCTTGTAGTGGGAGGCTCCTGCTATCTCGCGGTGGATTTTCAGCCCACCAAGACCGGCCCGCTTCCTGCCACGCTTACGCTGACAGACAATAATCTGAACCTTAATCCGGGGACGCAGGTCATCCAGATTCTGGCTGTGGCACTGTCGCCGACTCCGGTGATTCTGAGCACTCCGACGAATCCGACCAACACGACCTCGGCTACGTTTACCTTCAGCGATACGCAGACGCCTATTAGCTTTGTCTGCAGCATTGATGCGTTGCCGTTCGCTGCTTGTAGCAGCCCTGCCACCTACTCCTCGTTGAGTGGTGGTGCGCATGCCTTCCAGGTCAAGGCCAAAGACTCGGCAGGGAACCTGAGTACTGCAGCGACCTACAACTGGCTGGTGAATTCTATTGGGCCACCGGCTCCCATCATTACTGCTGCGCCGGCCTACCTGACCAATGAGGATACGGCTACATTCGCGTTTACCGATGCGCAGGCGGGCGTCAGCTTTCAATGCAGTCTGGATGGAGCAGCCTTTGCGACTTGTACGAGCGGCGTCAACTACTCGGGGCTGGCGGGGTTTGCGAACAACTACCAGATCGTCACCAAGCGGCACACCTTCGCAGTGAAGGCGCAGGATGGTTCGGGCAACTTCAGTCCGGTGACAAATCGTGCGTGGACAGACATCAGTACACCCTTTAGCGCCTATCCGGTGGACTTTGGCCTGGTGCCCGTCGGCCAAACGAGTGCAGTGCAAAGCGTTACTTTCAACATCCTTAACAATGGTGTAAGTACGCAGGGCGCGGTCGCCACGATCAATGCCTTGACGATGGGCGTCGCCGGGCTTGATTTCACTGTCACCGATCCTGGAACCTGTGCCATCGGTACGGCACTTGTGAGGGGCGCCACTTGCACGCTCAAGGCTACCTTCACGCCCAAATTTCCTGGCCAGCGCAAGGGCGGCATCCTGCTGCTGGATTCGTCCGGTAATGGGCTTGGAGAGGCATATATTCAGGGCACGGGGACTTCGCCCCAGATCACATTTACCCCGTACTCAGTTGTGCCGTACAACATTCTGCCCGTGCAGAACAACGCCGACTCGGGTAAGAATCTCTACGCTCCAGTGACCGATATTGCCGTCGATGGCGCAGGCAATGTGTACGCTGCCGACTCCAGCATTCTAAGCAAAGATCAATCAGTGATCGTCAGCAATGGAGATATCTGGAAGTTTCCTGCAGGTTGCACAGGGCCAACCTGCAGCACCCTGGTGGCCACGGACCGAAATGGGATGCAGTCTACTTCGGCTGCACTCGTTGTTCCGATTGGCCTGACACTGGATGGAGCCGGCGTGTTGTGGATCAACAACTCAGCACTCCCGTATCCTGCCATTCTGCCGACGATCGGGACGTTCTTCCAGACCCAATGTACGGACGTTCCATCGTTCGCGACCTACTTCCAGAGAACGGTTGTCGATGGCTCAGGCGACGCTGCCCTTGTGGGTAGTGGCATCCTGCAGAGTTGCTACCAAAATCTAGGCGCGGGCCAGACGAGCCAGACCCGATCCTTCGATTTCAGCGGCGAAACGCCGAGCCTTGCCATCGATCCGCAGAACAACTACTTCGTGACCGACACCGGCAATAACGCTATTAAGGAGGTGCTCGCTTCCAGCAGCTACACGATCAGCCGCCTCGTCGGCAGCGGCTTTAATGCTCCTCGTGGTGTAGCAGTGGACGCCTATGGCAACATCTACGTCGCCGACAGTGGTAACAATGCGATCAAGGAAATTGTTGCTTCGAGCGGGTATACGCAGGTGTTGACCCTGGCATCGTTTGGGTCCACCGGCATCACTCCCGAAGAGCTTACCCTCGACGCACTGGGGAATGTCTACATTGCTACCAGCTCAGCGAACGTTCCGACGTCTAATGTGGGTCTCACCAATCAACTGGTGAAGCTCAACTTTGCCGATGCGCCGGCATTTCTCTTCCCCACGCAAACGAAGATCGGGACCACAGACACCACGGATGGCACGCTGACCGCAACCGTAAAGAACAATGGCAATCAGCCGCTGGTTATCAGCGGGCTAGCACTTTCGAACACAAACTTCAGTCTCGATGCGAACGCGACGACATGCTCCGTCTCGGCCCCGATCGCAGTGGGCGCGAGCTGCACGGTGGGCGTTCTGTTTACGCCGAACGGCACCGGCGCACTGACCGGCACGCTCACCCTGACCGACAATACGCTCAATGCCAGTGGCTCCACGCAGCAGTTCGCACTGTCGGGAACTGCCTTCACTACGGCGGCGACATCTGCTCCGACTGTGACGGTTACACCAAGTTCCACCAGTATCACCACTGCGGATAGCGATGCGGTCAACGTGACGGTAGCGGGCAAAGCGGGCAGCCCGACGCCCACCGGCACGGTGACGCTGATCGGCGGCAATTACACCTCTGCCACGGTGAGCTTGAATGGCGGAAGTGCAGTCTTCACCATTCCTGCCGGCATTCTCGCCGCGGGTAGCACAACGCTGAATGCGATCTACACGCCGGACACAACTGCATCGACGACGTACGGCGTCGGAGCTGGTAGCGCATCTGTTACTGTGCTCGTCATCAATCCGAACAACCCCACCGTCACCGTGACGCCAGCGGTGTTTTCAGTCAACACGCAGCAGAGCCTTGTGGTGAGTATCGCAGTCAGCGGGGGCGGAGGCACGAGGCCAACGCCGAGCGGGTCGGTGACTCTTTCCGGAGGTAACTTTGCCTCGCTTGCGATGGGGCTTATCAATGGCAGCACCACAATCACAATTCCCGCCGGCTATCTGCCCGCGGGTGCGAATACACTTACTGCCTACTACACGCCCGATTCTCAGGCCCAGCCGAACTACAAGAGCGCCAGTGGCACCAGCCAGGTTTCGGTGGAAGCGGCGTTGAAGATTACTCCGGCGATTACGGTCACTCCGGCGGCATTTACTATCCAAACGACGCAGTCGCTCGTGGTCACACTGAAGGTGGCTACAGGTGGCGGGAAGTCCAGTCCAACCGGGGCCATTGTCCTTAGCAGCGGCAGTTATACCTCTGTTGCGGCGGTATTGGCGCAAGGCAGCGTTACGCTCTCGATCCCAGCGGGCGCTCTCGCCGCCGGGAGTGACACCCTTACCGCGACCTACACGCCAGACAACGCCAGCAGTCTCACCTTCAACAACGCTGCAGGTAACGCCATGGTCACCGTAGCTGCGCCGCAGGTCGCCACTGCTACGCTGCTGCAGTCCAGCGTGACCTCGGTCGCCTCGGGGGCCAACGTTACCTTTACCGCAACAGTTACACCGGCCTCGGGTACAGCGGTGCCTACCGGCCAGGTCCTGCTTGCGGATGGCTCGTCGCCTCTTGCCACCCTCACGCTGAACGCAGGTGGAACGGCTACCTATTCGACCACCACGCTAAGTGTTGGACAGCACTCGATCACAGCAGCCTATCAGGGCGATTCAAACGATACTGCGAGTAGCTCCTCTGCGCTTACTGTTACAGTCACTGCGCTGAGGGTTCAAGTCGTGGTGGGTACGACTTCTGCAGGCCTCTCATTCAGCGTGGATGGAACATCCTTCAGCAGTCCTCAGACTTTGACGTGGAGCGTCGGTTCAACCCATACGCTGGCGACTACTTCGCCACAGACCTCGGGCGGGACGCAGAACACATTCGCCTCCTGGTCCGACGGCGGAGCGATCTCCCACCCCGTCACCGCCCCGGCGAGCGCAGCGAGTCTCACAGCTGCCTTCAACACGGCGTATCAGTTGACCACGGCTACTAGTCCTTCGGCGGGTGGTTCGGTGGCCCCGGCATCCGGTACATTCTACGCAGCTGGTACTGTTGTCAATCTCACGGCATCGCCGAACTCAGGCTACAACTTCACCAGTTGGACTGGCGGCGTCGCAAGCGCCAACAATGCCTCAACCACAGTCACCATGAGCGCGCCTGCAAGCGTCACCGCCAATTTTGTCGCAGCTTTGGCTGCGGTCAGCCTGACGCCGCCATCACTCAGCTTCACCGCGGTTGCCGGCACGACGAGCGCCGCACAAACGGCCACTTTGACAAACACCGGCAACGCTTCCCTGACAATCACCGGCATCACCCTCGTAGGCACCAACCCGACCAGTTTCGCGCAGACCAATACCTGTGGCAGCTCTCTGGCAGCGGGTGCGAGTTGCACGCTTTCGGTTACCTTTACAGCGTCGTCGGCTACGAGCTTCGCGGCCACACTGACCGTCGCCGACAGTGCCGCCGGCTCACCTCACGTCGTCGCGCTGAGTGCTACGGGGACAGTGGCTCCCAGCTTCACGCTGAGCTCGCCCAACGCGTCGCAGACGGTCGTAAGGGGTGGAGCAGCGACGTTCGCAATCTCGATAACGCCGGTGAACGGGGCGTACCCCAATATCGTCACCCTCTCCGCCAGTGGACTGCCGACCGGTGCCACCGCCACCTTCACCCCTGCAACAGTTACGCCAGGCAGCTCGCCCGCAACTTCAACACTGACCATTCAGACGGCCCGAGCTTCAGCTGAGCTGATCCAGTGGCGACTCGCGATGCCTACTCTTGCCTTCATCGGCCTGCTGATCGTACCGCGCGCTCGCTATCGCTGGATCACGCTGACGTTGCTGTTGTTTGCCTCTCTGGGTGCGCTCACCACAATCACCGGATGCGGAGGCGGTTTCGGCTCTGCTGGTTCGGCGGCCGCGACTTACAACATTACAGTCAACGGAACCAGCGGTGCCACCCAACAGACCACAAATGTGACGTTGATCGTTCAGTAAAAAGGGGATTCCATGCGCACGAAGCGAAGCATCTGGACTGGTGGGACTGTACTGCTCGTGATCGCCGTCGTAGCCTGGGGTGCCGCAGCGCAAGCCCAGTCTTCGCCGGATCATTCAGGCTGGAGCACGCGCCCGGAGCTGGCATTCGAATATTCCTACCTGCGCAGCAATGCGCCGCCAGGAGGATGCGGATGCTTCAACCTGAACGGAGGCAGCGCAGAGTTTGCATGGCCAACTGCGATCCGTGGCGTCGCGCTCGTCGGTAATGTCACGGCATCCCATGCCAACAACATCGGCAGTTCCAACACCAGCCTCACATTGAGTTCGTTCACCGGCGGAGCTCGCTATTCACCCGCGCTTAAGCCGTCCCGCTATCAGCCATTTGGACAGGTCCTGGTGGGGCTTGCTCATGCCAGCGGATCACTGGTGCAAGGCCAGGCCGCGAGCTCTTCGAATGCCTTTGCAGCCAGCCTTGGGGGTGGGCTGGATCTTCCTATCAATCATCGTGTGTCACTCCGGCTATTTGAAGCGGACTACCTCGTGACGACCTTCGGGAATGGCATCAACAACCGCCAGAATCTTCTGCATGTCAGCACTGGCCTGGTATTTCATTTTTAGAAATACCTTCTGCAAAGCAGACGGATATGGCAAAGCAATTTGCCGCCTGTGTTTGATTTATAAGAGGGGAAGTGGTGGACGCGGTAGGGATCGAACCTACGACCAGTCGATTAAGAGTCGAATGCTCTACCAACTGAGCTACGCGTCCATTTTACCTCTCGGGTAGAGAGGGGTCTATTGAGAGCCTGTTTCCGTTTGGGTGGTGCGGGCTGTCATCATCTACTGAACTAGAATATCACAAACTGCGAAGCGATAAGAGGCCGATAACTTCAGTTTACAGCGAAGGATGGCTGTGCCTGATTCGATGCGGGATGTGGTGCTCATGCGTTCATGAGTTCCTGGAAGTGGGCAATGAATTGGCCTAAGTCAAGACCATCGACGAGGGCATGGTGCACGTGAATGGAAAGTGGCATAGTGCGGATGGTGTCGCTCTCGGTGAGCTTACCGAATGAGATCCATGGGCAGGTGTCGCCGACGGAGAAGCGCCGGGCATGAGAGAGGGAGGTGAAGTTGATCCAGGGAAGCGCGGAGTGACGGATAAGGTTGTTGGCGGTAGGGCGTTCAAGATCTTCTCTGCTGGATACGCGTGCGGTTTCTAACGCGGCGTTGTGGAGGAAGACGGTTAGGTCAGGATCGTAGGGAATGTGGCCGAAGCCGAAAGTCCCGTTGGGGCGAGGGATAGTGCAGCCGGCGTCGCTGCGGTCGTAGAGTATGACTTCGTCGTTTTCGATTCTTAGGCGGAATGGCTCGATTGCGAGGGCGGCAGTGGATGTGTTGTAGAGACAGTAGTGGAAGAAAGAGATGCCGTTGCGCTTGGCGAAGCGATAGGCAGCGGTGCTGTCGAGGGGGACACAGACACCATAGTAAGGCTCTTCGAAGGTGCGGAAAAACTCGTAGTGGGCGCGTCTTGGCCAGATTGTGAGGTCAAGCTTTTGCTTCATGTGGGACTTCCGTATCTCTCGAATTGAAGAACAAGGATTTGAAGAAAAGCAGGCTGTTCCCCTCGGCTTCGCTGGGGGGGAGGGTGACAACTTCAACTGTATACGCGTCGAATTTGCCGTGGAGGTTTAGCCGACGAAGTCTACCTTGGCTTTGTGAGGGATGATGCCGCGCTCGAAGCCCATGTCGAGGAGCTTGCGGATGGCAATTTTGCCGTCTTCGCCGAAGTCCAGGGTGCGCTCGTTGACGTACATTCCTACGAAGCGATTGGCGAGTGTGGTGTCGAGGTCGCGGGCGAATTGCATCGCGTAGGCGAGGCCTTCGTTACGGTTATCGAGAGCGTGCTGGATAGAGTCGCGCAGGGCGTTGGTGGTGGTGAGCATGGTCTCCGGCCCGAGCGAGCGGCGGATGGCGTTGCAGCCGAGAGGGAGGGGGAGGCCGTCGGTCTGGCTGGCCCACCACTGGCCGAGGTCGAGGAGCTTGACCAGGCCGTCGTTGGCGTAGGTGAGCTGGCCTTCGTGGATGATGAGGCCCGCGTCGAACTCGCCTGCTAAGACGGCGGGGATAATCTTGTCGAACGGCAGGGTGACGGTCTCAACGTCCGGCGCGAAGAGCTTGAGCGTGAGATACGCGGAGGTGAGGGTTCCGGGGACGGCGATGCGGGTCTTCTTGACCTCGTCGAGGGTGATTTTGCGGGGTGCGACGATCATGGGGCCGTAGCCGTCACCCATGCTGCCGCCGCAGGACATGATGGTGTAGTTGTCCTGCAGGTAGGGGTAGGCGTGGAAGGAGATGGCGGTGACGTCGTAGAAGGCCTCGTCGATTGCCTTGTGGTTGAGGGTCTCGATGTCGGTGAGAGTGTGGGTGAACTTGAAGCCGGGGACGCGGACCTTGTTGGTCGCGAGGCCGTAGAACATAAAGGCGTCGTCGGAGTCGGGGCTGTGGGCGATGCTGATTTCCTGGATGGCGGGGAGGGCGGTAGACATGGTTCGTTCTTCTCTCTTCGTACGCGGTGCTCAATACTGCTTTATGCTGCTTTGCTCAATAGGTAGGATGCGCGGAGAGATGCTGAAGACCCAGAGAATCGCAGATTCGATGCAGGACTTCAACATTGTGCCAATGGGAGGTTGGCTGGCTAACTAGTTGGACTTGCGCCAGCGCTGGAGACTGCTGAAGATTCCGGCAGCTGCGGTGACCTTGACGACCTCTCCGATGAGGAACGGCGCGATGCCGAGGTTCCAGGCGGCCGCGGTGCTGAGGTGGAGGAGATGGGCCATCCATGCTGCTCCCATGATGAAAATAGGAAGGCTGGCAATGGTGCCTGCAATGAGGCCATTCCGAAAGCTCGTGGAAGACAGGCGGATGGTGCGGCTGAAGAGTCCGGCGCAGGCTGCGACGAGCGGGTAGGAGAAGAGGTATCCGGCGGTGGGTCCCATGAGTTGAGCGACTCCGCCGAGGCCGTGGGGGCTGAATACGGGAAGTCCGGCTGCGCCTTCTGCGAGGTAGAGCACCATTGCTGAGAAGCCGGCGACCGGACCGAGCACCATGCCGACGAGGATTACAGCGAACGTCTGGAGGGTCAGGGGGACTGCAGTGAAGGGGAGCGGCAGGGAAACGTGCGCGCAGATGGCGACCAGGCCGGTGGCGGCGACGATGAGCGTCAGCTTGCCGGGAATTGAGTTGGCGAGGGAGTCAGAGGGCTTGGTGATCGTAAGGGAGTTAGGAAGAACGGATGCCATGCTGCGGTTCCTTTCGAGCTGCTAAAACTTTCTGCGGGATGACGATTGAGCGCGTTCATTGACGCGAACGGGAGTGGGTTGGTAGGGGTCGGTAAGGTCGCCCAGGTCTTTGTTGAAGTATGCGGGATCGAGTAGCTCCATGGTACCGTGCCGGGCGGGGAGCGGGGGCTTGCGGCGATCGATGGAGAGACTCTGGGCTGATTCCTGATGCGTGATCCGGGCCAGAAGGGTGCGGCGCTGGGGGCGGCCCGACTGGGTTGGCATGGTCCACTGCTTCCTGGCAGTGATGTCCTTGGCGGACTGGTGGAGCTGCATGCTGCGTGTTCGCAGTACGGTGGGCCTCTCCGGGACGAAGGTGGTTCGAGCGAACGGCGTGTGGATGGGTGGTGCGCTCGTGGTGGGGGCACCGGAAGTAAGCGGACTAAAGGCAGGAACGTTGGAGAGGGGGGCGTTAAGGAGATGGTGTTTGAAGTCTGGCCGGGCGGGAACGATGGAGAGGGTTGCAGTGCGATTGCGGAGCTGCCCAGCCTTGATATGGCGGGCGAAGGCAATCGCTGCCCAGGTTATCCCGAAGAAGCTGAGGACCGAGATGGTGAAGAGTATCTGCATGTCTCAGGTGTAAGGATACCAAGGGGCTGAGGATTCGTGCAGCTAATTTGAATGCCACTTCCGTTTCTGGGATACGTTGTCGCGGCACGAACGTGGGGTATGAAGTAGATACCTTGCTGGAGGTGAGAGGTTTTCCACTTGACCGTAGTGAGCGCAGTCGATGTACTGAAGGAGATGCTATCGACGTTATCAACTCGCGTGGCCGGAGTGGTTCGTGCCGTAAACCTTAGCTGGCGTAAGGTTGCGACAGGGGCTGCGGCTGTTGGCGCGCTGGGCCTGGGCTTTCATGTGATGTTTGGACAGAACGGCCTGACGTCGTATGAGCAGAAGCGTCAGGAGACGAAGAGCCTGAGCCTGCAGCTAAAAAGTCTGGAGCGAGAGAACGAGCTGTTGAAGGGGCACGTCAACCGGTTGCAGAACGATCCGGCAGCGATTGAGCATCAGGCGCGCGAGGAACTGCACTACACCCGTCCGGGTGAGGTGATTTATACGCTTCCGGCGGCACCTGCGAGCGCGAAGCAGAACACTTCCCAGCACTAATTTTGAAGCCGAAGTTAGGATTTCGATTTTCCAGCCTTGTGGCGGTTGGAGAATTTCTTTTGTACGTCCGGATAAAACTCAAGCAGGAATGAGCCAAACGCGCCTTCGGCGGTGACTAACAGCCCTTGTTCGATGGTGAGGCCGAACCCTCGTTCTGCTGCGGGGTAGTAGAGATTCGAGACGCCTCCAGCGGCCAGGTTTCCCAAGAGGTTTGAGACGTTCGGCTGCCATTTGTCTTTGTCGCTCTTGCAGCGGATGGTGCTGGCTGCCGCGTATAGAAAGCGGTGCTTGATGGGGCCGCTGCCGAGACGAAAGTAGCGTGGGTCCTGATGCAGCAGCGCGGGGAAGGCGCCATTGCCGAGGATCGTGCCATCGAACTGGTCTGCATAGGCTGCGCCGTAGCGTTTGAGGTAGCCGGTGGCGCCCTGGGGGTAGCCGTGGCGGAAGCCGGTGGAGTCGATAGAGCTGTGAGAGTCGGTGGCCTGACCATAGCCGGCGCTGAGTCCAGCTATGACAAGTTGTGCGGGGTCGATCGCGCTGCGGAGGGAGGCACGCATCTTCTGGCCCGCACTGAGGGGCGGAGCATAGCCGCCGATGACGGTATTGAAGTTAGGGAGGACTCCGGCGATTCTTTGGCGCTCCTCTGCCTTCAGGACCTTCTCGGCCTCTTCGTGCTCGAGTTTTTTCTTCTCCTTTTCGTCTTCGTGGGGGTCCGGTTGCGGAGTGGAAGTGCTTGGCTGTTGAAGCATAGAGGCGGAGGGAGAATCAGGAAGGTCCAGAATGGCCATCTGGTTGGCCACGGGTGCAGGCAGGCGGAGCGCTGAGGGGGGAACAGGCTGTGCCGCAAGTCCGCCGGCAGCAAGGAAAAAGGCAGTCAGGACACTCTGGGCGAAGGGATAATGTTTCAGGGATTTCACGGTTCTACATTGGACGTGATGGATAGGAGAAAGTTGCGGAACATCTGAAGTAAGTCCTGTTGCGTCATGTGAGTATGAGCATTTTTAACACGATTGCTCAAATAGCGGACTTTCGCATCGGATATGGTAGAACCAGGCGCGATGGGGAGAGCGTGGGTACAGACCGAAGGCTGAGCGAGGAACAGGGTGGAGGGTTTGGAGATCTGCGGCTACCGAAGATGAAGGCGGGTCAATTGGCCCCATTGGTGGTGTTTCTGCATGGCGGGTGGTGGCAGTCGGACTATGACCTGGAGTATGGCGGCCATCTTTGCGAGGCGTTGCGGGCCTTTGGGATTGCTACGTGGTCGTTGGAGTACCGGCGGGTGGGGCGCACCGGAGGCGGGTGGCCGATGACGTTTCAGGATGTGGCCGATGGGTTCGATTTTGTTGGCGAGCTGGCCAGGAAGTACCCCGTGGATTTGAAGCGGGTGTTTGTAATGGGACATTCGGCTGGGGGACATTTAGCGTTCTGGCTGGCGGGGTGGCAGCATATCCCGGCAGGTGATGTTTTGCACGAGCCGCAACCAAAGATCGGGATACGCGGAGTTATCGGTTTGGCGGCTGTCGTGGATCTGCGGCTGACGATTGATCTGTCTGGATGGCTGACGTTTGCGCATGACAAGCGCGAGGTGTACAGCCTGATGGGTGGCACTCCGGCGCAGTTTCCGGAGCGGTACCGTGCGGGAGATCCGGGGTTCCTACTGCCGCTGAACGCTCGGCAGTTGTTGATTCAAGGGGCCAATGACAGTCAGATTCCGGGCGAACTGCCGGTTCGTTGGGCGGATCAGGTCCGTCGGCTTGGGGAGGAGGTCAAAGTGACGATAGTTCCAGGTGCGGATCATTTTGACGTGGTCGATCCCGGCAGTAGAGCGTGGCCAGCTGTGCAAGCAGCGATCACAGCGATAGTGCTAGGGTGAGGATGTGTGACAGGACTTGAGTTACGACCTGGGAAGGTTAGAACTTTGGATTTTGAGATCGAGAAGTTGCCGGCGAAGTCGATTTACAACCTGCTGATTGGGCTGGTGGCTCCGCGTCCGATTGCGTTGGTGACCAGCATGAACGAGGCGGGCAGGATGAATGCTGCGCCGTTCAGCTCTTACAACTATCTCTGTACCGACCCTCCGGTGGTGGGGCTGGGAGTGATGAATAAGCCGGGTGGAAATTTTGTCCCGAAGGATACGGCGCGGAATATTCGCCGGACTGGGGAATTCGTGGTGAATGTGGTGACGGAAGATCTGGCGCAGCAGATGAACATCTGTGGGACGGACTTTCCGGAAGGGATGGACGAGTTGGAGATGGCGGGGCTGGATACCGCTCCATCGAAGAACGTGAAGGTGCCGCGCATTGCTCAAGCGCATGCCGCCCTGGAATGCGTGGAACACGCGACGATTGAGATTGGACGGTCGCGAATTATTCTAGGACGGGTAGTGGGCATTTATGTGGAGGACCAATTTATCGATCCTGCGGGGCCGTACGTGAAGTCTGAGGAGTTGCATGCAATTGGGCGCATGAATGGGTTGGGATCGTATGTGAAGACGCAGGGGGCGTTCATGACGATCCCTCGAATTCCCTATGAGGAGTGGAAGAAGGGACAGCGGTAAGGGCTGAAGCTTTAGCTAAAGCGGTAGGGGCTGAAACTAGCTCAGGTAGTCCTTGATCCACGGGTCCGGGGAGCGGACGAGTTCGAGGGTAGAGCCGTCGAAGATTACTTTCCCTTCGTTGAGGACGAGGAAGCGGGTGCTGTCGTCGATGCCCTCGTTGGCGAGCCGCTCCATCTTGCCGGTGGCCTGATTGAAATGGCTCATGGCGAGGGTGAAGGCGTCCTGCAAGCGATGGGTGATGAGCAGCGAGGTGGTGTGGGAGACGTCGCGCTGCTTGACGATCAGTTCGACGATGGTGGTGGAGGTGATGGGATCCAGGCCACCGGTGGGAGAGTCGTAGAGGATGAGGTCGGGCTTGGTGATAATGGCGCGAGCAATAGAGACGCGACGTCGCATACCGCCAGAGAGCTCGGATGGGTACTTAGTGATAGCGTGGTCGAGCTCGACGAAGTGGAGCGCTTCTACGACACGATCATGCGACTCTTCGATGGAGACGCCGTCTTCGTGCAAGCGGTAGGCGACGTTGTCTTCTACCGAGAGGGAGTCGAAGAGGGCGGACTCCTGAAAGACCATGCCGATACGTGCGCGGAGGGCGAAGAGATCGCGCTCGCGCATGGAGGTGACATCTTCGCCGAAGACCTTGATAGTGCCAGTGTCTGGCTTGAGAAGGCCGTTGGCGAGCTTCATGAGGACGGATTTCCCGCCGCCGGCGGGGCCGAGGATGATGCGGGTCTCGGCCTGATGGACCTCGAAGGAGATGTCCTGGAGAACCGTCTTGCCGTCGAAGGCGATGGAGACATTTTCGAACGAGACGACTGGTTGGTCTGTGTCAGGGGTGAGGATTGCGGCCGGGGATGGAGTGACGTCAGGGGTCATTGGGTTAGCTTCCGAAGATGCCGATCATGAGTCGGCTGACGAGGAAGTCTACGACGATGATGAGGACGGAAGAGACGACGACAGCCTGGGTGGTGGCACGACCTACGCCCTGGGTGCCGCCGGTGGTCTTGAGGCCGAAGTAACAGCCGACCGTGGCGATGATGAAGCCGGAGAAGAGCGGCTTGGTGAGCCCCTGGGCGATATCGCCGATGACCAGTCCGTTATACGAGCTGTGGAGGTAGGAGCTGGCGTTAAGGCCGATGAGGCTGACGCCGACGAGTGCTCCGCCAGCGATGCCGACTGCGTCCGAGATGATGGTAAGGAAGAAGAGGACGAAGACAGTGGCGAGTACGCGGGGGGTAACGAGCTTGCGGATGGGGTCTGTGCCGAGGGCGCGCATGGCGTCGATCTGCTCGGTAACCTTCATGGAGCCGAGTTCCGAGGCCATGCCGGAGGCGTTGCGGCCGGAGACCATGAGGCCGGTGAGGACGGGTCCGAGTTCCTTGACCATGGAGAGGGCTACGAGGGAGCCGGTCTTTGATTTTGCTCCGAAGGCCTCGAGCGCAGTGGCAGACTGGAGCGCCAGAACGCAGCCGGTAAAGAAACCGGTGAGGATGACGATGGGCAGGGAACCAACGCCGATGGAGTCCATCTGGGTGTAGATGTCCGCCCAGTAGATGGGACGGGAGAAGAGATTTGAGATGGAGCGTCCGGCCAGGACGGAGTAGTCCTGGAGGGCGGCAATTTTTTGTTTGGCGAAGACCTCTGGGGAGACGAAGGACATGTCGTTATCTGGCTCAATGTATCAGATGCAGCGGTTTGAATTACGACTGCATGGAATTTGGACGGAGTGAACGAGGTTCCTGGGGGTGCGGGAGAGGGGCTGGAATGAGATGATTGTAGAGATGAATGAAGTGATGACGGCTGCGGTGTTGTACGGCAAGGAAGACCTGCGACTTGAGGCTGTCCCTATGCCTCGGGCAGGTGCTGGTGAGGTGGTGCTGCGGGTTGGGGCGGCGCTGACCTGTGGGACCGATCTGAAGGTCTATAAACGGGGGTATCACGCGATGATGCTGAAACCGCCGATCCCGTTTGGGCATGAAGTTGCGGGTACGGTGGTGGAGGTGGGTGCGGGAGTGACTCGCTTCAAACTGGGGGACCGGGTGGTGGCGTTGAACTCTGCTCCTTGCGATGTTTGCTACTTCTGCCAGCAGGGCCAGCAAAATCTTTGTGAGGACTTGCTCTTCAACAATGGGGCATATGCGGAGCTGATTCGGATTCCAGCACGGATTGTGGAAAAGAATACGCTGCTGGTGCCCGATGAGATTCCGTTTGAGTATGCTGCGCTGACAGAGCCGCTGGCCTGCGTGGTACGTGGGCTGGAAGAGAGCGGAGCCAAGGCCGGCAGCAGCATGATCGTGATTGGTGCTGGGCCGATTGGGTTGATGTTTATTCATGTCGCGGCGCTGAGCGGAGTTCGGGTGATTGCGGTGGTGAAGCGCGACGACCAGGTGGAGACGGCGAAGCTGTTTGGTGCGGAGCAGGTGGTTCAGATTCGCGAAGGCGTAGATGCGGTCGCCGCGGCACGTGCGCTGACGCCAGAGGGGCGTGGGGCGGATGTGGTGATTGAGGCTGTGGCTACTCCGATGACCTGGGAGTGGGCTGTGGATATGGTGCGCAAGGGTGGTGTGGTGAACTTTTTTGGCGGGCCTCCGAGTGGAACCAAGGTGGCGCTGGATACGAACCGCCTGCACTACGGCGACATTACGTTGAAGGCGAGCTTCCATCACTCTCCAGAAACGTGCCGGACGGCGTTCGAGTTGATTACGAGTGGACGGTTCCAGTGTGCTGATGCGATTACAGGACGTGCGGAGCTGGCAGAGGTTCCGGGGCTGTTTGTGAAGATGATGGAGCGCAGCACAGGTGGTCGTGAGATCAAGATTGCGGTGTTTCCGGGCGGGGTCCCGCGATGACCGAGACAGTGAAGGGACGGAACGTACTGGAGGGTGCGCCTGAGCCGTATCTCGTGCCGGAGGAGCGTCCGACGCTGGCCGAGGCTGAGGCTTGGTGTAAGGAGCTGACTGGCTCTCACTATGAGAACTTTCACGTTGCTACGTTCTTTCTGCCGAAGAAGGTGCGGCCGCATTTCGAGAGTATCTACGCGTACTGCCGGGTG
The DNA here is from genome assembly GCA_025359825.1 of Granulicella sp. Lineage (GTDB taxonomy): Bacteria > Acidobacteriota > Terriglobia > Terriglobales > Acidobacteriaceae > Edaphobacter. The sequence goes on along the minus strand of JANYER010000161.1, from coordinate 29,628 downwards.
TCGGATGATCTGGGGGACGAGGTGGCGAATCCAGAGGTTGCGCTGCGGCTACTAAATACGTGGGAGGGGATGCTGGATGAGTGCTACCAGGCACCGGAGCGGTCGATGCATCCCGTATTTGTCGCGTTGCGAGAGACGATTGTTGCGTGTGAGCTGCCGAAGACGCTGTTTGCCGATCTGCTATATGCCTTCAAGTTGGATCAGGTGAAGACGGAGTATGCGACTTGGGAGGAACTCCTGGAGTATTCGCGTTACTCGGCGAACCCTGTGGGCAGGCTTGTGCTTTGGGTTTGCGGGTATCGGGAAGAGGCGCTGGGGCAGCTCTCGGACAAGGTCTGTACGGCGCTACAGCTGGCGAACTTCTGGCAGGATGTGGTGGAGGATGCGGAGCGAGGCAGGCGCTATTTGCCAGCGGAGTCGTTGGAGCGGTTTGGCGTGGATGAAGGGCAGATTCTTGGCCGGGTGTTCACCCCGGAGTTCCGCGCTATGATGGCGGAGCTGGTGGGGCGTACGCGGGAGATCCTACTGGAGGGCGGTGCAATCAGCGGGTTTGTCGACAAGGAGCTGAAGGTTACGCTGGATCTGTTTCGCAAGGGCGGTGAGGCGATTCTGGATGGAATTGCGGCACAAGATTATGACGTGTTGCGCGGGCGCCCGGTGGTGACGAAGGTGAAGAAGGTGCAGCTGCTGCTGGGAGCGTTGTTGGATAAGGCGCGGACGGGGTTGGGTGGACGATGACCGTTGCTGAAGCGTATCTGGAGTGCCGGGCGATTGCGAGGCGGGAGGCCAAGAATTTTTACTACTCATTCCGCGTGCTGCCGCAGCATAAGAGCGATGCGATGTGCGCGGTGTACGCGTTTATGCGCAAGGCAGACGATCTTGCCGACGATGAGAGCATGACGATTGCCTCTCGGAGGGTCGCGATGGCGGAGTGGGTTGCGGCGTGGCGCGCGGTGCAGGCAGGTGGGGCTTCTGACGATGCGGTTTTTATTGCGGTGCGGGATACGCAGCAGCGATTTGGGGTTTCGGATGAACTGCTGGACCAGTTGGTGCAGGGAACGACGATGGACCTGGAGCAGGAGCCTGCGGTGGCGGATTCAGTCCAGACGTATGCCGATTTTGATGAGCTTTATAAGTACTGCTACCTGGTGGCTTCAGTTGTGGGTTTAGTGTGCATCAAGATCTTTGGGTATAACGATGTGCGAGCTGAGAAGCTGGCTGAGGAGACGGGTGTTGCGTTTCAGTTGACGAATATCTTGCGGGACGTGAAAGAAGACGCGGAGCGGGGACGGGTGTATCTGCCGCTGGATTTGCTGAGTGAATTTGGGACGGATATAGATCGGATCAGGCAGGTGGCGGACGGTGCTCCGATGGGATTCCCGGAGCGCTCCATGTTGAACTCACTCGGTAGAAAGGCGGAGGGATATTACTCGTCTGCTGATGAGTTGTTGCCGCTGATCGACAAGGATAGCCGAGCGGCGCTGTGGGTGCTGGTGACGATCTATCACGGCCTACTGAAGCGGATTGCGAAGGTGGACTACGACGTATTTTCGCAGCGGGTGAGCGTGCCGACGATAGGGAAGCTGGGTGCGTTGGCGCGTGGGATGGGCATGGCGGCGATGAATCGGGTGACGGCTTGAGCGATGTGGTGGTCGTCGGCGGCGGGTTGGCCGGACTGGCGGCTGCGGTTGCGTTGGCGGGCGATGGCGCGAAGGTGACATTGCTGGAGCGTCGCCCGGCAATTGGTGGGCGGGCGTACTCCTATGAGCATCCGGCGTTGGGCGAGGTGGTGGATTCGCAGCATGTGGTGCTGGGTTGCTGCACGAATCTACTAGGGTTAATGCAGCAGGCTGGAGCGAGTGACCTGGTGCGGTGGTACGACGAGCTGATGTTTCTGGAGCCTGGTGGTCGGCGCAGTGTGATGAAGCCGAGTGGGCTGCCTGCTCCGATGCACCAGGCACTGAGTTTTCTGCAGGCACCGATGCTGGGGTTGAAAGACAAGGCTGGAATTGCTGCGGGGTTGCTGCGATTCTTGCGTGGGTATCCTGCGGACGATACGGAGAGCTTTGCGAGCTGGCTGAAGCGGACGGGGCAGACGGAGCGGGCGATCCGGCACTTCTGGGAGCCGGTGGTGGTGGGGGCGCTGAACGATGGGTTTGAGCAGTGCTCGGTGAAGTATGCGGGCAAGGTGTTTCATGAGTCGTTCCTAAAGTCGCAGGAAGGTGGCCGGCTGGGGGTCCCAGCGGTGCCGCTGACGGAGTTCTTTACGCCGGTGGCTGAGTTGGCGGAGCAGTTAGGTGTGACGGTAAAGCTGAAGTGCGGCGTGGATGGGTTGGAGCAGCGGGACGGGCGCTGGGTGATCCGCACAGCAGATGGCGAACAACTGACGGACGCGGTCGTGCTCGCTACCGATTTCCGCCAGACGCAACGGCTGATCGCGGGACTAGGTGGAGAGGTGGGGATTGAGTTTGAGCAATTTGTGACTGCGCCGATTACTACGGTGCATCTCTGGTACGACCGGGATGTGACGGAGATGGACCACGCGGTACTGCTGGATACGCGAATCCAATGGGTGTTTGCGAAGACGCGGATACGACGTTGGGAGACCGGGCGGGGAAGCTACCTGGAGCTGGTGATCAGTGCTTCGCGGGCGGAGTTGGGGATGGGACGCGAGGAGATTCTGGCTTCGGCGCTGCAGGAGTTGGAGCTGTTCTTCCCGAAGGTGAGGGAGGCGAAGCTGCTGAAGAGTGGGGTGCTGAAGGAGGCGCGCGCGACATTCTCGGTAACACCGGGACTGGACGCGTATCGTCCGACGCAGCTTACAGAGTGGCCAAGCTTGTATCTGGCAGGCGACTGGACGGCGACGGAATGGCCTTCGACGATGGAGGGTGCGGTGCGGAGTGGCCGGCTGGCGGCTGGGGCGATGGTGGGAGACGTGGCGCGATTTATGGCGGCGGAGACACCTGCGGGTGGGTGGATGCGGTGGATCTCCCGGTAGCGCTGCTTCAAAAAAAGATTCGTATTTGAAGTGGGATGGTTTCCATCGCGTGATTGAGGACGCACTCGAATTGAGAAAGTTTCACGTCTATGCCGGATTAGTCGAAAAAAGTGTAAAATCGCCACGTTGAAGCGCAACTAATACTTCAAATCAATGTTTTAGCTGTTATTCGGTCTTATACGGCATAACGAATATAGGCTTACAGGTTCATGGATTGGTTCGATTAGCGGACGGGTTGGCGGAGGTAAGTGTGGCTACAGCGACTGTTGCACGGGTAAAACGAGGTCTTCGGCAGATCATTGCCGGGATGGTGGGAGCCGGTCTTCTGGTGTTGGCCGGCTGCTCAGGTGGCGGATCCGCGCCAGTGGCGAATCCACTGGTCACGGTGACTGGTGCCACGCAATTGAGGCTGGGAACTCCGCAGCAGTTTACGGCGACGATTACGAACAGCTCTGCAACCGCCCTGACCTGGCAGGTAAATGGGATTACAGGCGGAACGGCGACAACTGGCACGATCACTTCGGCTGGTCTTTATACCCCACCGGCGATGATTCCGACTTCTAACGCGGTGACAATCACGGCAATTGTGGGTGCCACAGTTCCGTTTCAGGGTTCCGTATCAGCCTCGATTCTTAATCCGATTCCGGTAGTAACCTCGGCGCAGGCCACGCAATCAGTAATAGGAACTTCATATGCGTTGGATATTCTAGGAACTGGCTTTTTGCCGACATCGCAGGTCCAGGTTGGGGGTTCGACCGCTGCTGCCACGTATGTGAGCAGCACAGAGCTGATGTGCACGATCACGGTGGCCGCCGGATTGACAACGGTGCCGGTGGTGGTTACGAATCCCGATCCCGGCACGATGACCGTGAGCTCGAATGCGCAGGTGCTCACAGTAAAAGTGTCTGTACAAACTGCGGCGCGATTGCTGGATCAGGCGACGTTTGGGCCGACCTTGAACGATATCAACCACGTCCAGTTAGTGGGGACTACAGCATATCTAACGGAACAATTTGCAGCGCCCACGACAGTATTGCCGGATATTGCCACCCCAACGCCTGCAATCTGCCTGAATAACACTATCCCATGTGAGCAGTCGGAGTGGTGGCAGGCGGTGTTGACGGGGAACGACCAGCTGCGGCAGCGGGTGGCGTTCGCTCTAAGCGAAATTTTTGTGGTGTCGACGAATTCGGTGAATGCGCGTTCCGTCACGACATATCACAACACGTTGGCAAATGATGCGTTTGGGAACTTCTACACACTCTTGCAGGATGTGACGCTGTCGCCTGCGATGGGCAATTATCTGAACATGTTGAACAGCTATAAGCCCGGGAATGGCCAGATTGCGAATGAAAACTATGCACGCGAGCTGATGCAGTTGTTTACGACCGGCATCTACCTCCTGAACTCGGACGGAACGCAGCAATTGGATGGAAGCGGTAATCCAATTCCTGTCTATACCGAAACGCAGGTGCAGGCATTTGCGCGAGCGTTTACGGGATGGACGTACGCACCGATTGGAGCGGCGACCTCGAAGTTTACCAATCCTGCGAACTACACGGCCCCGATGATAGCGATTGACAGTGCGCACGATATGACGGCGAAGGTGCTTCTAACGGGCACGACTTTGCCCTCCGGACAGACGTCTACGACCGATCTTTCCGGTGCGCTGGGCAATTTGTTCAACCACCCCAACGTTGGGCCATTTATCTGCAAGCAATTGATCCAGCATATGGTCGCTAGCAATCCAAGCCCCGCGTATGTCGCGCGTGTCGCTGCGGTGTTTGCGAATGACGGCACCGGTAAACGTGGAAATATGAGGGCCGTCATAACCGCGATGCTGACAGACGTGGATGCACGGGCTGCTGATACGAGCCCAAACTTCGATGGCGGTCACCTGCGAGAGCCAATGCTGTACATTGCAAACGTGATGCGGGCTCTGAACTTTACCAATAAGGACGCAGTAGCCGGAAATGATGTGGTCGCACTAGCTTCTTACAATACGGTAGGTAACTACACTAGTGGCCTTGGACAGCGCCCCTACAGTTCAGGAAGCGTCTTCAACTTCTTCTCGCCTGAGTATGTAATTCCCGGGACTAAAGTGAATGCTCCTGAGTTCGGACAGGAAAACACAGCAACCGCGGTCCTGCGACTGACGCTGGCCAATACGTTGGTTTATAACGGCATCAGCAATTTCAACGTTGACCTGAGTAAGACCAGTGCGCTCGGGATCATGGCGTCGAAGACTGGGAATGCTACGACTGATAGTGGCAACCTGGTAGACGCCCTGGGCGTGATGTTTATGCACGGACAGATGCCAAGTCAGATGCGCTCCGTAATCGTGAGTCATATCGCGACGTTGACTGACCCTGCGATGAGGGTTCGAGTAGCAACATACCTGGTGATTACGTCTTCCTTCTACAAGGTTGAGCACTAAACAATTGGTGTGTGGTGGTTATTGGATTGCAACTTTTAGTGCTTAGGAAGCGAGGATTCTATGGGCGTGAATCGGCGGAGTTTTATCAAATATGCGTCGTTGGCTGCGGCTGGAAATGCAGCCGGTCTGAGGCCTTTTGGAGCGCTGAATTCATTGGCGCAGGGTGCGACCGACTATAAGGCGCTGGTTTGCGTGTTCCTGTATGGCGGGAACGACTCAAACAATACGCTGGTGCCGTTTGATACGACAGGCTATGGCAGCTACTCCACGATTCGTGGACCGCTGGCGTTGCCGCAGAGTGGGTTGATTCAGTTGGCGAAGGCACCCAACTTCTCGCTGAACGGGAATATGCCTGAGATTGCTGCCCTGTTCGACAACAATGCTGCGGCTCTGGTGGCGAACGTGGGGACACTGGTGGCTCCAACGACCAAGGCGCAGTACCAAACGTCCGGTACGGTGGTGCCGACTAATCTGTTCTCACACTCTGACCAGCAGTTGGAATGGCAGAATGCGGCGAAGAGCGGTGAGACGCAGACTGGCTGGGCAGGCAGAATTGCGGACACAATCTCGACCAGCTACAACCCGAATGGACTGGTTCCCATGATTACATCAGTGGCGGGTGACACGCTATTCTGCAACGGCGCAGCAAGTACACCAGTGTCGGTAAGCCCGGGAAATCTGGGTGGGTCATCGTGCAATGAAGGTGCTACGGAATGTGCCGCACAGCAGGCAACCGCGCAGGCATTGCTGCAGTTTGACTCAGGTCTGTCTCTGGTTCAGCAGGACAATACGATTACCAAGAACGCATATAGCTATGCGAAAACGTTATCGGATGCGGTGCAGTCGATTACACCCATCACGACTGTGTTTCCAAGTGCGAATGGACTGGCAGCGCAGTTGAAGCAAATTGCGCAGATCATCCAGGTGCGGGCAGCGTTGGGCGTTACTCGACAGATATTTTTCTGTGGAGTTGGAAACTTTGATACGCACTCCGATCAAGTGAATTTGCAGGGGAATTTGCTGGCTGCGATCTCTCCGGCGCTGAATGCGTTCTACCAGTCAACCAAGGAGCTTGGCGTGTCAGACAAGGTGACGACATTTACCATGTCGGACTTCAGCCGGACGTTTCAGCCGAACTCTAACACGGGTAGCGACCATGCTTGGGGGGCACATCACATCGTAATGGGTGGAGCGGTGAAGGGTGGACAGCTATACGGTAAATTCCCGACACTGGCGCTGGGCGGCCCGGATGACTCGGGTACGAACGGGCGCTGGGTTCCTTCAACCGGCAGTGTGCAGTACGCGGCTACTCTGGCGCAGTGGTTTGGTGTGGCTCCATCACAGATGTCGGCGATCTTCCCAAACATTGCCAGCTTTGGCGCAAATCCGTATCTGGGCTTCGTTTAGACAAAAACGATTTGCTAAATGCGGTTCGAAAAAAAGATTGGGCGTGACACGGAAGTTTCGTGTCACGCCTTTTGTTAGTGTGCGAGTAGAGCTACGCCGGCACAGACGAAGAGTGCGGCCAACCAACGGCGGCGGTCGACGTTCTCGTTAAGGAAGAGCTTTGCTGCCACTGCATTGCCAATGAAGGTGAGCGAGGCGCTGGCGGGGGCCGCCAGTGAGACGTCAACCTTGCTGAGTGTGAAGAGGAGTGAGAAGAAGCTAAGCGCCATGCAGACGACACCGGCGATGAACATGGGGCTGGAGACGACCGCCTTGATGGCTCCGCCGAGGCCTGACTTTTCGCGGATGATATCGAGGTCGCCGATGCTGCGCATGGCGCCAGCGGTGAGGACGTCGCCGGCGATAGCGGTGGCGGCTACGGTCACGATGGTCGCCCAGGTCTCGAAGGTGCTGGTGGGGTTCATCAAGCGGGCCCCTGCTCGTTCTGTGCAGGATGCTCGGTGAGCGATGGACCGTTAGCGACGAAGCCTACTCCGCCGACAATCAGAAGGATGCCGAGCCAGCGCGATACAGATATATGTTCGTGCTGCCAGAAGTGCGCGATTAATGCTACGACAATGTAGCCGAAGGCGGTAGAAGGGAGGACGAAGGTGAGGTCAGCCCAGGAGAGCGCAGTCAGGTAGCTGGCAAAGAAGCCGAGCAGCAGCAGGATACCGGCGATGACCCACGGGTTCTTCATTGCGGTGAAGAGCAAGCCCAGATTGGAGAAGCTGACCGTGCCTACCTGGGACATTCCATGCGAGAGGAGCGTATCGCCCACGGATGCAGTGAGCATGACGCACAGTAGGACGAGGTAACGCTGGGGAGTAAGAGTGTGTTTCATGGGGCTTATGGTGGTTCTCTTGTAATGGTTTTTAGGAAAAAGAAAAGCGGCCAGCAGGAGTACATGCTGGCCGCTTCTTGCTGCGGTTTGGTTAGGCGTTCATGCTGACGGATTCCTGTGCCTTGGCGGCATTGGCTTCCTTCATGGCGCGAGCGGCCTTATTGCGCTTCGCACGGAGCGACATAAACGACTTGGCCTCGGTGTAAAGACGCGGAACGTCGCGGTTGACGATTGCCTGCCAGACGACGCGGAAGGCTGCCTTGGGACGGAAGTAGTACTCGTCGTAGAACTTGTGCACCATCTCCATGACGTACTCGACAGGCAGGCCGGGGTATTCGATGTGGGCCATCTGGTGACCGCCTTCGTCTGACATGGCTTCGTTGGTGATGAAGCCGTTGGCCTTGGCGAAGTCGAAGAACTCGGTACCAGGGAAGGCGTGCGCGATGGAGACCTGAATGGTCTCGCAGTCGATCTGCTTGGCGAAGTCGATGGTGTTACGGATAGACTCACGTGTCTCGCCAGGCAGGCCGAGGATGAAGTCTCCATGGATGACCAGGCCGAGCTTATGGCAGTCGCGGGTGAAGTCACGAGCACGCTCGACGGTGGCACCCTTCTTGATGTTCTTGAGGATCTGCGGATCGCCCGACTCGTAGCCGACGATGAGGAGGCGGCAACCGGCTTCCTTCATGGCCTTCAGGGTTGCGAAGTCGGTGGTAACGCGCGAGGTGCAGGACCAGGTAAGGCCGAGGGGCTTCAGCTTTTCGCAGAGCTCAATAGTGCGAGCGGCCTGGATGTTGAAGGTATCGTCGTCGAAGAAGAACTCCTTGACGTGGGGGAAGAGCTTCTTGGCGCTTGCCATTTCAGCGGCAACGTCGTCGGTGGAGCGCTTACGCCAAGCATGGCCGGAGAGCGTCTGCGGCCAGAGGCAGAAGGTGCACTGCGCCGGACAGCCGCGTGTGGAGTAGAGCGAGACGTAGGGGTGCAGCAGGAACGGCACGTTGTACTTGGTAACATCGAGATCGCGGTTGTAGATGTCGGTGGCCCAGGGCATCTCGTCGAGCTGCTCGGGGGTGACCTGCGGGCGATCCGGGTTATGCAGGATGGTTCCAGTGGACTGGTCCTTGTAGCTAACGCCCATGATCTCGTTGAGCGGCTTGCCGTTGGCAAACTCTACGACGGAGAAGTCGAATTCGCGGCGGCAGATGAAGTCGATTGCAGGGCACTCGTTGAGGGCCTTATCGGGTGAGGTGGTGACCGGCGGTCCGACGAACGAAATCTTGATGTTGGGGTAGGTCTGCTTGATGACTTCGGCCATCTTCTGGTCGCCGTCCCAGCCCATGGTGCTGGTGAAGAGAACCAGGAACTCATAGTCCTTGAGGATCTCGACGACTTCCTGCCACTTGATGTGGTGGGGTGGAGCGTCGAGCAGGCGTGATCCTTCCAGCATTCCGGCCGGGTAGGTGAGCCAGACGGGATACCAGTACGACTCAATTTCGCGGGTAGCGGGCCAGCGGGAGCTGGCACCACCATCGAACTTCTCAAAGGAGGGCGGGTTCAGAAACAGGGTTTTTAGAGGCATGACTAGTTCCTAAGTTTACCATTTCGGCAAGGGGTACGGTAGCAATTCTGGGTGGTGGCTTAGGTTCCTCGCGCGGTTCGTGCTAAGCCAAAGGTGCTTGACTTAGAACACTTTGCGGAGCCTAAGGGGTTTTGACAGTCGTAGCGGCGGGCTGCGACTGCGACGATGCTTTGAGCCAATCTTCCAACTGACCGTTCTGGCGCAGCAGATTGACCTGGGTTTGACGGAGTTGAAAGTCCGCGTCGAGGAGTTCGAGGTAGCGTTGGCGCTCCTGAATTCGAGCGTTCTGCTCGTCTTTCGGAGTCATCAGCGTGCCGCCGGTGCTGAGGCCGGACTGGAGCTGTACGAGTAAAACGTCGAGCTGATTTTGGGCAAGATCGCGGTCGATGCCGGCGAGTTCGGCGCGGGCGGCGAGTTCGGTGGCGGTGTGCTGTAGCTTTAGCCGGCCCTCCGAGGACTGCATGCGGGCGGCCCGAACCTCCTGCTCGGCGTGTACAGCATCTGCACGGGAGCTGCGAGCTTTATCCTGATGAACGCGGTCGAAGAGCGGAAGCTGAATCTGAACGCCTATGGCGGCTGCGTTGTAGTTGTTGAAGGTGGGATAGAACTCTTTGTAGTTATTGAAGTTGCTGAAGCGACTGTACTGGGTGACGAAGGCGACTTGCGGACGAAGAATGTAGCGTGCATCTCCAAAGGCCACGTGCCGCTTGGCAGTTGCATTTGCTACGGCGGCGGCTATTGCGGGGCTATCCGGCACAGGACTGGTAAAGGCTTCGGGCGTGCCCAGGGCCGGGATGCTGTCTGAAATAGTGGTGAGTGCGCCGGGAAGGCCGGAGATGCGGCTGAGATGATCGGCGTAAGTGCTGATCTCGTTGTCGAGCTGTATCTGCTGGAGGCGAACCTGGGCTGCAGTCCGACGAGCGCGGAGGAGTTCGAGGGCGTTCTCCTGACCGGCATCGAGGCGGTCCTGAACGATAGAGGTGAGGCGAGTGGTAAGGCCATACTCCGTAGCAAGTGCGGCACGACGTTGCTGGGCGCGATCAAGCGACAGATAAGTGAGCACGACATCTTCCTCTACCTGCTGGCGGGCATCATTCAATGCGAAGTTGGCTGCCTGAAGTCCTGCGCGAGCGGCGCGGATGTAGTCCCGCTGGGAGTAATTGAAGAGCAGCGATTGGGAGCCAACGCTGAAGACGGTGGGTTGGCCGAGGGGGAATCCGTAGGAGTAGCCCAGGCCGGAGCCGCCGACGATTACTGGGAGATAGACGTCCCGGGATTCCGAGAGCTGGGCACGTGCCTTGTCGACGTCAGACTGCGCTATGAGCACTTTGGGATTGGTGCGCAGGGCAAGGTCCACCGCAGTAGTGAGCGAGACCTGCGCGGGAAGCGGTGCGGCTGAGATAGCTACGACCACAGTGAGCCAGAAAGCCATGCGAATCGCGTTGGTGCGCGAAGCTGGAGCGGCAGAAGGAGTGTAGGCCATGGAGAGTAGGTTCGGAATCATTTGCTAAAGCTCATGCTATAGGTTTCCTTGGGCTCGTAGGGTCGTGCTGTGCGCGAGAGACGGGAATCTGAAGTGGGTCACTGGGTCTGCAGCGCCTTGCGCGCAGGCGCGTACGAGGATGCGAGTGCTGCCGCTGCGGCATATTGGGTGTGGGCACCGGCTGCATCTCCCCGTTGTGCAAGTAGTTCGCCAAGTTGGAGATGCACTTTGAAGGCTGGCGATTCGTCGGACCGAAGCGGCGATGCAAGGTATTCGCGAAAGAGCTTTTCTGCCAACTCCGGATTTCGGTGCGCGGCGATCAGGATGCTGGCGGCGTCTGCCAAGACCGCGCCTTTCGGATTTAACGCTAAGGCGGGCTGGATTGCAGTGACCGCCTGATCGGGTTGATTATGGCGCTGATAATAGTCGGCCAGATCAATGTATGCGGCCGGGTTCTTGCCCGCGGCGATCGCGTTCTTAAACTCAGCCTCAGCGGTGGGAAGGTCTTTTTTCTTTTCTGCCAGTAAGGCGCGGAGCCGATGGGAGTAGGCAGGGAACTCTGGCTCAATCCGGGTGATGAGGGCCAGTGCTTTGTCCGCGCCTCCACCTGCAATGCCGGGAGCACTGATGTAGTACTGGCCCAGATCGCTGGCGGCACGGGGTGCCTTGGGATCGAGTTGGGTGGCGCGTTCGAACTCATCGCGCACTTTCCTGGCAAGACCCAGGGCAGTGAATGGGCTGGCATGGGATGCCTTGAGTCCGTAGGCACGGCCCAGCCATAGATGATTGTCGCTGCTGGTGGCGTCGTTGCTGACGGCTAATTCGCACTCGTGTACGGCGGGGTCGGCCATGTCCTGAGCGTAGAAGACACGGCATAGAAGTTGATGTGCGATGGCATTGGAGCGCTGGGCAGAGAGGATGGAACGCAAGCTGGCGGCGGCTTCGTCTACGCGGCCTTGCTGCAACGCGGTATTGGCCTGGGTAGTATCGGCTGCGTAGACAGGGATGCACGTCAAAAATGACAGCAGGAGTGGGGTACTACGGAACACCAGCGAAGTGGCGGAGGATGTCGCCATTGCTATTCTACGATCTTAACCGCGAGTCCGGGGGTGAGGTCGCGATTGCTGGTGCTGCTGAGGGCGACCGTGTCCTTCTCAGTAAGGCCGCCGATAATCTCAACACGAGTGAGGTTGACGATGCCAACCTGCACTGGGGTACGGACCAGCTTCCCGGCGACGACTTTGTAGACGAAGTCGATGCTGCCTTCAGTATGAAGGGCTTCGCGAGGAATGCTGAGCACGTTGAAGCGCTGGGAGGTCGTCACGGTAACTGTGACGTTGGTATTAGGAAGTAGGTCTCCTTTGGCATCATCTACGGTTACGAGGGCTTCGCCGACATTGCGGGTGCCGTAGGCAATGACAGTCGTAGGAGCGCGCTCGATATGTCCATGCCAGGTCATGGTGGGCTTGGCATCCCATACGATCTTTACGGCCTGTCCCGGAGAGAGCTTGCCGATTTCGGGTTCGTCAAAGTAGGCCCGAATCTGAATTCTATTGAGATCTGCCACGTCCATCAGGTCTTCGCCGGCGGGCACAAAGTCATACTCTGAGACAGGGATGGAGTAGACGGTACCGGAGATAGGGGTGCGCATATTCACGCTGGCGTAGGTTCTATTGGCTGCCTTGACCGCGGCCTGAGCGTCTGCAAGTTGGGCCTGAGAACGGGTTCGTTCTGCGGCACTATAACGACTTGTGCTGCGCTGCTGCAAGCTTTGCAGCGAGCTATTCGCAGTCTGCAGGCGCTGCTCGGCTGCTGCAACCTCTGCGGAGGATGCGGCCCCCTTCTGCTGCAATTGGCGGAGGGCTACGAGGTCAGAGGTAGCTTGCTTCTGCTGAATTTGGGCGCGGTTCAAGTCGCCGGAGATACCGATCCGTTCCTCGGTCGTGCCATTCTGCAGGACATCCTGTGCGGAGACCTCGGCGGAGCGCAAGGCGGAGGTCGCGGAGGCTAATCGTGCTGCAGCGTCAGAGTCGTTCATCTTGACCAGCAGGTCGCCGGCCTTTACCTTCTGACCGACTTCTACATAAATGTTTTCTATAACGCCAGGAGCGGTCGCATGGGCCTGAAACTCCTCTACCGGCTCAACCTTGCCGGTGGTCGGTACGGTGCTGATAAGATTTTGGCGATTTACACCTGCTACACGCACCTCAACCAGATCGCCCGAGAAGGATTTGACTCCAAGGATGGTCAGTACGGCGAGTACGAGCACTATGCCCAGAAGGACGAGAGGGCGGGGTCGACTTGTCTGTGCGCTTGTCATCTGATTTCAGTCAGTATATAGGACGCTGCTGGGCAGAAAACGAAGCAGAAGTTTTTGATTCAGGCAGTTACGGGGTGCCGGGTGTCGCTAAGTGAAGGTCTACCAACTCCAAATCGAGTCCCGGGTAGAGACGATTCGATTTTTGCTTGAGCTTGTAAACAATATTGACGCGTGATCCGGGTTGGAGCGAAAGTTGCACGGATAACCGTAGCCAGTCGATGCGGCGACTCCAGCCTAATGCGTTGACGGTGGTAGGGGATTCGTCGCTGCGTAGCGTCAGGCAGATGTGCTTTTCTTTGAGGATACGAACCGGCGCGGAGAGAATGAGATTGAAGGATGCGAACAAGGGCTCCGGGTTTCCGATGCCGTATGGGCCGCAACGAGTCAGCCAGTCCATAAAGTTTTCATCGATGTCGGTAAGGGTGAGCGCGGCGTCGCAGGCCAGCGGTGGGGAGAGGAGTGGGGAGGTGAGGATAGGGGTGGCATGGGTGGACATGCGGGCACGAAGGAGCGGGAGGTTGGCGGAAGGGAGGGAGAAGCCTACCGCGTGAGCGTGGCCTCCGAAGCGGGTGAAGACCAGGGTGGGGTCGGATGGCGTCGCGGCATGGGTTGCGGTGAGGGCGTCCAGCAGGTGGAAGCCCTGGATGGAGCGGCCGGAGCCGTGGGCCTGACCGTCTTCGTGCATGAGGACGAGGGCTGGGCGGCCGGTGCGGTCGACGATGCGGGAGGCGAGGATGCCCAGCACGCCACGGTGCCAGTCAGGGTCGTCCAGGATGATGCAACCGATCGGGTAGGACTCGTCCGGCAGGCGCATAGCGGCGAGTTGGGCCTCTATCTCCGCGAGGGCGTGCGCTTCAGTGGCGCGACGGTCGTGGTTCAGCTGGTCGAGCTTCTGGGCCAGTTCGGTAGCGCGGGCTGCGTCCCTGGTGAGGAACAGCTCGACGACGTCGCTGGCTATGTCCATGCGACCCGCTGCGTTGATGCGTGGGGCAATGCGGAAGCCTACTTCGGGGGCGGTGGGGGGGCGGTCGAGGGGGATCTCGGCGACCTGCATCAGGGCGCGCAGGCCGGGCTGGACGGGGTTGCGGAGCTCCTGCAGGCCCAGGGCGACGATGGCACGGTTCTCGCCGGTGAGCGGTACGGAGTCTGCGATGGTGGCGATGGCGACCAGCTTGAGGAAGGAGGGAAGCAGCTTGGTGTACAGGCGGGTGAGCTCGGCTTCGGGATCAGTGGAGGACTCGGCGGCGCTGAGCAGGATGGCGTGGGCCAGCTTGAAGGCTACTGCGGCTCCGCAAAGGTCCTTATTGGGGTAGGGGCAGTCGTGCTGGGCGGGGTTGATGACGGCGATGGCTTCGGGGACGCCGCTGGCCTGGTCGGGGAGGTGGTGGTCGGTGACGATCAGGTCAAGGCCCAGTAGCTTCGCCTCGGCTGCGGCGGCGAAGGCGCGGATGCCGGTGTCGACGCTGATGACGAGGCGGACGCCAGAGGCCGCGGCGGTGGTGAGGATGCCGGTCTGCATGCCGTAGCCCTCGCGGATGCGGTGGGGGACGTGGTAGGTGACCTTCGCGGGTTTATCTTTAGGGGCGCTACGCTCGATCGCGGTCTTGAGCAGGACGGTGGCGGTGGTTCCGTCGACGTCGTAGTCGCCGTAGATGAGGATGGGCTCAGAGGCGGCGATGGCTTGCTGGATGCGGACTACGGCTGGCTTCATGCCGAGCATCAGCCACGGGGAGTGGAGATCGGCAAGAGTCGGGTGGAAGAAGTGCTCGGCGGCTGCGGTGTCCGTGATGCCGCGAGAGAGCAGGAGGGCTGCGATGGGCAGCGGGCAGCCCAGAGTTGCAGCGAGCGATGCGGTGGTTGCAGGGTCGAGTTGGGGGAGAGTCCAGCCGGGCTGGCTGGATGGGATGTTCATAGCGAGCAGGCTCTGAGGGCAGTAAGGATGAGGCTGCTATTCGTCGTCGCTATCGTTGAGCATGATGCCGCCGAGGTCGGAGACGACTTCGATGAGGTCCTGGAAACGGTCGTACCAGTCGGTGGCGATTTCGAAGATGAACATGACGCCCTGGTGGGCGAAGCCGAGCTGGAGATAGCCCACCTTGCCGACGTGATTGACGAGGTATTCGGCGTCGTCGAGGTCAGATGAGTCGCTGTCGCCGGGGAAGGACTGCTCGCGCAGCTGGTCAAGCAGAATGGCGATATCGGACTTCTCGAGGATGACTTCGCTCATGGTGACGAAGGGGGCGTTGGCGGACTTGGCGTGTTCGACGAAGTCTTTCCAGCCGTCGGGGTTTTCTTCTTCAAAGATGACAGTGGGGACTTCTTCGGTGACGTAGCCGTTGAGGCGCCTCATGCCGTGGCCGGCGATGAAGGCGATCATGTCGTCTTTGAGCGAGATAAGGTTATCGGGTTGCATGTAATGGTCTATTCTCTCAGAAAAGAGCGGGGAGTTGTAAGAGACGGGAAGCAAAGCGATTTGGGTTAGTCCGCATGGTATATTTAGAGGAAAGTCAATGATTTTTTCTAAAGATTACGTAGGCTATTTGGCGCGTCAGACAGTGAAACACCTGATCGCGGAGAAGATGATCGCAACGACGCACCCGGCGGTAGTGAATGAGCAGGTGACGGCGGCGATGATTGAGGAACTGGCGCTGGAGGACCGCATCAACGATGAGGTCCGGGTGATTCTTGAGGCGTTTCAGTCGGACATGTTGAAGACGGGCGCGAGCTATCCGGAGATGTTCAAGAAAGTGAAGAACGAGCTGGCCCGCAAATATAAGGCGGTGCTGTGAGAATTTCGCGCGATAAATTGAACAAGCTGGCGCATACGGTGGCGGACTCCCTGGCGGAGATCGACCAAGTGGACTTTCTGGAAGAGCGCAACATGATTCGGCAGGAGGCGCGTAAGGCGCTGGAGAAGCTGCTGATGGAAGAGACCAAGATCGATGCTGCTGCCCGGATGAAGATCTCGTCCCAGCGAAAGATTATTCAGGAAGGTTCGCAGGAATGGGACATTCTGTATCGCAAGTACTACAACGATGAGGTTAAGAAGCTCGGGATTTAGGATTTCCGGGGCTTGCAGGTGGTGACCCCTCCCCTCCGTCATTGTTGCGCAAAGTCTTCGAACGATGTGAGTTGAGTCTGGACCTTCGGGTTCAGGCTTTTCTTTTTGCGTGGCTCTTTTAAGGTGGTGGGGGCGTTTTGTGCCGGGAGTTTGTCAAGTATGGCGTGATGTGTTTTAGCTGACTATTTTGAGGCGGCGCGGTAGGCAGTGAAGAGTTCGGCTACGGAGATGCCGTCGATGGTCATTTCTGCGGTGTGGCTGCAATCGGAGATAGAGACGCCTTTGAGGTTGGCGTGGGTTATCTGAAGACCGCTGAGGTTGATGTTGTCGAGGGTGGATGCGGAAAGGTTAATATCTGTGAACGCGGCGCTCGATAGGTTGACGTTATTGAAGGTGGAGTGGGATAGGTCGACGTTGTCGACTTCGAGTTGCTGGCGGGTGTTGGTGAGCTTGAGGGTCATGGGTGTGGGCTCCGGTGTGGGACTGGGGTTTATCTTATTCCGGGCAAGGCTGCAGTTGCCGGACGTGCCTGATACTTTTGTTCGTCCAAGCTAAGGGCAAAGCGGGAACGGGATGAGAGCGGGATTGAGGCGGGTTGGTGGAGTGTTTTGTGCGTAATGAGGTTGAGTTTGAGGCGAGTGCTTGCTATACTTTGGAAATGCGCTGGAGAGAGTATTCCTCCTGCGAGTGTGTGGATTTTGGCGTTATGGTGTAACTGGTTAACACGTCGCCCTCTCAAGGCGAAGAGTCCGGGTTCGAGCCCCGGTAACGCTACCAAATCTGCTTCCGACCTTTGTTTTTCGCAGATGAGATTGCGGACAGCATATAGTTGAGGTGTGGGGATGTTGTGTGTGTTGTGGCGCCATGGTGTAACTGGTTAACACGCGGCCCTTTCAAGGCTGAGAGTCCGGGTTCGAGCCCCGGTGGCGCTACCAGAATTACTGTTCCATCCCTTAGCTCGATCAGCGATCTATTCGCACCTCGTGGCTCTAAAAAACTAAGTTTGTACGTTAGCGGTGCCTTGCACTTTTGTGGTACGCCCGTGCCTTGTTGATAGGGCTAGCGTTTCTGTAGACGATCCGCTGAGATTCTTTCGATCAAAAATAACGAGGGCTAGCCTCCCAAGGGTCGGCCCTCTTTTTTTGCCTATTCTGCAATATCGAGAGAGAGTATGTCTGTTTGGTCTTCATGCCAGCGGCTTTGTTTCATGCCAGCGGCGCTGAGGATCGTCCGTAACGAGCGAGCCAACTCGACAGGCACCAAAGGTTTGTAGTGACAGGCGTGCTTCTGACGCAAACCATAATCTTGATGTTTAATCCCGCAAAAGTGATTCGAGCGAAGTGTTCGATAAGTGGTTTAGATTCTTATATTTGAAACTAACCACGGTTTGAACGCACGTTAAAATTCAAAAACAAGGCATACAGCGGTTGGGTTCCGGTGTTAACCTAGATTGGTTATGCAAAATATTGATTTGATTGATTATATCGCTGTAGCGTGCGGTCTCTTTGCGGTTACGGGAGTGGTGGGATTTGTGTATGAGTCGTGGCGTGCACCGCTGGCTCCGATCAAGAATCTCGACATTTCGGATGAACTGAAGTAAACGGCTGGGTTGGATAATGGTGGGGACGGTCTGCTTGAGTCTCCGGCATTCTCTTGGCGGCTAAAGAGGGCTGGAGAAGTCGCAGGTTGCGTGGAGAGGTTCCCTCAGTGGCTAAGCCACGTTGATTTTTGGGTCCTTACGGAGCGGCTGAAGCCGCTCCCTTTCAAAACGGTGAGTGCTGAGACAATCTGTGGCAGCGGCTATACTGGATAGGTGAGCAAGACTTTTTATATTGAGACGTTTGGCTGCCAGATGAATGCCCATGACTCCGAAAAGGTGATTGGGACGCTGGAGCGACAGGGCTATGCTCGGGTGCAGGACGAGGTGGATGCGGGGTTGATTCTGTACAACACCTGCTCGATCCGGGATAAGGCGGAGCAGAAGGTCTTCCACCGGCTGAATGAGTATAAGAAGATGCAGGGCGAAGGGAAGCGCTTCGCTGTGATCGGGTGCGTGGCCCAACAGGAGGGGGAGAAGATCTTCGAGAAGGCCCCCTATGTATCGTTGGTCGCAGGGTCGGCGAGCTACCGGAACCTGCCGGAGATGCTGGCGCGGCTGGAGGCGGGCGAGACGCGCATTACGGGGCTGGATGACCGGCAGACGGATGAGACGTTCGAGACGGAGTTTACGGCCCGGTCCAATCCGCATCGTGGGTACATCACGATTATTGAAGGCTGCGACAAGTTCTGCGCGTATTGCGTGGTGCCGTATACGCGAGGGAAGGAGCGGTCGCGGACGGCTGCTTCGGTTCTGGTAGAGGCGCGGCGGATGGCGGATGAGGGTTTTACGGAGATACAGTTTCTGGGGCAGAACGTGAACTCGTACCGTGACCCTTCGGGGCGGCTGAGTTTCGCAGAGCTGCTGGTGGCGGTGGGTGAGATTGACGGCGTACGACGGGTTCGGTTTACGACTTCGCATCCGCGCGATTTTACGAAGGACATTGTGGAGGCGATCGATGCGACGCCGACGCTTTGCGACCATATCCATCTGCCGGTGCAGTCGGGGTCGAGTGCGGTGTTGAAGGCGATGGCGCGGGAGTATACGCGCGACTGGTATCTGGAGCGGATGAGCTGGATTCACGGGGCGAAGCGGGACATCAGCATCACGAGCGACATGATCGTCGGATTTCCGGGAGAGACGGACGCGGACTTTGAAGAGACGATTACGCTGCTGGGCCAGGTGAAGTATGACGCGGTATTTGCATTCAAGTTTTCGCCGCGGCCGAATACTCCGGCGATTACGATGGCAGACTCGATTCCGGATGCGGTGAAGACGGAGCGGCTAAAGATCCTGATGGACCGGCAGCGTGAAATTCAGCGCGAGCACTATGGGCGTCATCTGGGCCAGATACAGGAGTGCATGGTGGAGAGCCATAACGCAGTCCGTGGGCAGGTGGTGGGGCGTAGTTCGCAGAACAAGACGGTGAATTTTGTGATGCCGAGGGATGTGAGTCTGGGTGCGGTGCTTCCGCCGATTGGAAGCTATCTGCCGGTGCGGATTACGAAGACGCTGCCGAACTGCCTGGTGGGTGAAGCTTTGGAAGCGGAGCCGGGTGTCGCGGAGGAGATGTTCTTTGTGCCTGCGGAGCGGAAGAACCAGTTTGTTGTTCTGCAATAGGAGTTTAGGTTTATGGCAGACTCGGTTGTTACCAGCGGGAGCGATGAGGTGGAGATGCAGATTCGCGGGTTGATGATGGACCCGGTGACGAATATGCCGATCGTGATCCTGAAGGACGTTGCGAGCGAGACGGTGCTGCCGATCTGGGTGGGAATCTTTGAGGCGAATGCGATTGCGCTGGAGTTGGAGAAAACTGCGACTCCGCGGCCGATGACGCATGACCTGCTGCAGACCATGGCGCGGGGGTTGAACGCGGTGGTGCGCAAGGTGGTGGTGTCGGAGTTGCGGGAGGACACCTTCCATGCCGTGATCTGGATGGAGCAGGCGGGGGAGAGCGTGACGCTGGATGCGCGGCCGTCGGATGCGATTGCACTGGCGCTGCGGTGGGACTGCCCGATCTTTGCGAGTCGTGCGGTGCTGGACCGGGCGAAGCAGCCGGAGTCGGGGTCGCAGACGGTGAATGCTGACGAGATGCGGCGGTGGCTTGAGAATTTGAATGACGATGAGATGGGCCGCTACAAGATGTAGCTGGGCAGTCCCTGGCAGTCCGGGATGAGGTTGGAGTTTCGATGGTCAAGAAGATGGTTCGGGTGGTGATGGGTTGGGTGATGCATGTGGAACAATTACTGGGGGGATTGCGTTTTCTAGCTGATCCGGGTGCGGTGCGGAGTGTGCTGGTGCTGGAGTATCGGTTGCCGCTGGGGTGCCTGGTGCATCTGACTCCGCTGTTTGAGGCGATCAAGGCGGACCGCCCGGGGTTGGTGGTGACGGTGGCTACGCGTGGGTTGGGAGCGGATCTGTTGCGGCATAATCCTTGCGTGGATGGTGTGATCCAGACCCCGGATGCGCTGGTGGATACGGTGGGTACGGCAAAGTTTCTGGGTGCAGAGCTGACGCGTCGGGGGTTGAAGCCGGACTGCATTTTGACCGGGGCTTCTGACGTGCGGAGCCGCATGGCGTTGCTCGGTGTCCTGTTGCGGCGGGGCTGGCGGGGGGGCTTTACGCTGGTACCGGAGATGTATCAGTGGAGTCTGGACTATGCGCCAGACAAGAGCCTGATCGATAACAATCTGCGGCTGGCTGCATTGGTTGGGTGCGACATGGGGCATCGGGAGCCGAAGGTTTATTTTTCGACCGAAGACGTGGCGGCAGCTGACGCTATGGTGCTGGAGGCCAATGCGGACGGCAGGCCGCTAGTTGTGATGGTGACCCAGGGGAGTGGCGGGCAGAGGACGGGTTGGCATGCCGAGCGCTTTGGGGAGGTGATCCGGTATGCGAGCGAGGTGCTGGGGTGCTGCGTGATGTTTGTGGGGACGGCGGGGGACTCGGCCGCGGTTGAGGCGTTGCGCGTGGGCGCTGGGGAGATTGGGGTCTCGGTGACGGGCAGGACGTCGGTGACGGAGCTGGCGGCGTTGCTGGCGATGAGCGATGCGATGGTGTCTCTGGATACGGGCACGATGCATGTAGGCCGAGCGGTGGGGGTGCCGATGGTGGTGATCGGGCCTTCGTGGCAGAAGCCGCTGGAGTGGCTGCCGCTGGGGATTCCTCAGGTGAGGATTCTGCGTGGGCAGGACCGGGACGATGTGCCGGAGGGGTACCAGTTGGATGAGGTTGAAGTGGGTGACGTGACGGCTGCGTTGGCGGGGTTGCTGGAGGCGTATCCGCCTTCGGTGGAGGCCAGGGCGCACCGGATTGGTGCGGGGCTTTCCGGGGTGGACCACCAGGCTTAAGGGGTTGGTTGGTGTGAGGGGCTTCGTCCTCTAAAATAGAGTTCAATGTCTATTCAAGTGGTTCGTCCTGCACGGAACTTTCAGGGGTCGGTGACTCTTCCCGGCGATAAGTCTATCTCTCACCGTTACGCGATGCTGGCTGGTCTGGCCGAAGGGACTACGCGGCTCTCCAATTTTTCTACCGGTGCCGATCCGCACTCTTCGCTTGCTTGTATGGAGGCGCTGGGCGCGACGGTCGTCAAGAATGACGACGGCACGATTGATGTGACGGGCGTGGCGGGTAAGTTCATCCAGCCCACCGTGGATCTGGATTGCGGCAATTCGGGTTCGACGATGCGAATGCTCGCGGGTTTGATCGCTCCGCATCCGCACACCTTCACTTTGGTGGGAGATCACTCGCTGACGCTGAGGCCGATGGAGCGGATTCGCAAGCCGCTCTCGGCGATGGGAGCACGGCTTGATTTGGTGGAGGGTCATGCGCCCATCACAGTCCATGGCGGGCCATTGAAGGCGATTGATTTTGATACACCAATTCCTTCAGCGCAGGTGAAGACGGCTGTGCTGTTCGCTGGACTTCAGGCAGAAGGTACGACTTCGTTGACGGAGTCGGTGCGGACGCGCGACCACTCCGAGCACGCGCTGCGGGCGTTTGGTGCGGAGTTGAACCGGGTGGGAGAGAAGCTCAGTATTCCGGGTGGGCAACAGTTGAAGGCTATCAACGCGACGGTGCCGGGTGATCTTTCTTCGGCGGCGTTCTTTCTGTGTGCGACGCTGCTGTTTCCGGAGTCGAACCTGATTCTGGATTCAATTGGGATGAACCCGACGCGGGCTTCGTTGCTGGATGTAATTGCAGCACTGGGCGGACGGATCAAGGTGCTGAATGTAGAAGAGCAGCATGGCGAGTTGATCGGGACGATCCAGGTGAACGTGGCGCCGGGTGGCTTCAACGGGACAACGATCAGCGGAGCCTTGTCGGCACAGATTATCGATGAGCTGCCGGTACTGGCGGCGATTGCTCCTTATACACGGGACGGAATTACGATTCGCGACGCGAAGGAGCTGCGGGTGAAGGAGTCGGACCGCATCGCGCTGGTGGCACAGAATCTAAGGGCGATGGGTGCGGAGCTGACCGAGTTCGAAGATGGGTTGAGTATTCCTGGCGGGCAGAAGCTGCATGGTGCGTCGGTTGATTCAGGGACCGATCATCGCATTGCGATGGCGTTTGCGATCGCGGCTTTACGGGCAGAGGGTGAGACGGAGATTCACGGAGCCGAGGCTGCTGCGATTTCTTTTCCGGAGTTCTTTACGCTGCTGGATACGTTGAGCCAGCGGTAGGCTGCACTGCGTATTCAGTAGCGCTTAGTCGATCGGTTTCAGCTCGACCTGTTTGTAGCCCGCGGGTGGGTTGAACTGGGACGGGTCGACGGAGGCTTTGGAGAAGCTGGCCAGTTGGGTGTTCGACTCCATAAGGACAGCGGCGGTGGGTGTAGTGGTTGCCGCAGCGGCTTCAGACGCGGGGTCAGCTTTCTTCTTGCGGCCGAAGCCGCCAAAGCCTCCCAATGCACCGAGCTTGTCGGAGATGGCCGAGGTTGCGGATTGCTTCGCAATATCGCCTGCGGTCGGTGTGGGGGCGGCGGCGGGCAGCGCTGCCTCGGATGCGGCGGGGAGTGGTGTGCCGTCCGTGGTGGTTCCTATGCGCATGATCTGCAGGACAGGCACGCCCTTGAGCTTGGCCATCTCCTTGGCCATGTCGGCCATACCCTGGCCGGCTGCGGGTTGCTGCATCATGGCCATCAACTGAGGGTTTATTGCACTATTCATGGACTGTCCCATGACCGATCCCATCTTGAGGGCATAACGTTTGTAGAACTCGCGGACCTCTTCGTAGCCGGGAATCTCTGGCGCGAGGTACATGTCGTTGGTGATCGCGAGATTGCCCGATTGGCCGGACTTTTTGTCTGTGGCCTCCATATTCATGGTGAGGATGGATTCCGTAGCGGACAGGCCTACGATGTCTTTGGTGGTGCCGGTGTTCTTGACGTGGACGTTGAACTTCATGCTGACGTCCTGTGCCCCACTCGCGGGCTGCTCCGGAGCTGACTTCTGCTGAGATTTTGCCTTAGCCATGGCGGCTTCCATGCGTTGCCGCATCTCTTCGAAGGTCATGACGGTGTACTGCTTCTTGATGTTGTCGATCTCGGTGACGGTGCCTTTGTCGAGGTCGATGATCTCGGAGCTGTCCTTGCTGATGCGCGTCATGCGGTTGCCCTTGACCATGACGGTGGTGAGGATGGGGTCACCAATCTGTCGTGCCGCTTTGCTAAAGGTGCCGACCATCTTCATCATGCCGACGATGGTTCCTCCGGTGATCTGGGTGGACTCCTGGTAGGTGAAGTCGGCGTGGGCTGCGATGGCGGTTGCGGCAAATGTGCAGGTGAGAAGAAGGTTTGCGGTCTTCATGATTTTTGGCTCCCGATTGGCAGAATGGTGCGGCGCGTTCTGGCGTGGCTGGGCCCGAAGAATCTTGACGGAGAGGATTTTAGCAGGCGCTTCAACGCAAGGGTGACAACAGTGTCGATATGCAGCGCTAAATAAGCTTTTGCTGCAGAGCTTGAGAATAACCACTGTGTTGATGCTAGGGCTGAGAAGATTTTAGTTACAAAATCTTGAGGATCACCACTGTCTTGACGCGAAGCGCTCTGCTGGCTTCCGTTACAAGACTTTGAGAATAACCACTGTCTCATCATCAAAATGTGCGGTGCCGGACTGGAAGTTTGCGACTGCGTCGAGGATGATTTCTGCTGTGGTGGCGGCGGTGGGTTGTGCTTGGCTCTTCAAAACCTCAGCGAGGCGTTCTTCGCCGAACATATCACCCGCGGCGTTCTGGGCGTCGACGATGCCGTCGGAGAAGAAGACGATGAGATCGCCGGGTTGGGTGGAGAGGGTGAACTCTTCGTACTCGGCGTTGGGGAAGAGGCCGAGCGGGAAACCTTCCGCCTGGATGGTCTTGACTTGAATGATGCTGGCCGGAACTTCGCTTGCCGGCGGTTGAGATTTGGAGCGGGACTTTGCCCCGGAGGGGGTGGGGGCGGTGCTGGGCAGGGTGGGGTTGTGGATGGTGGAGACGAAGAGGGGCTGCACCGAACCGGCGTTGGCGATCTGGAGGGTCTGGTTGTTGTCGTCCCATACGGCCATCAGCATGGTGACGTACTGGGAGTCGAGCTTGCGCTCCTGGAGCTGGTCGTTGAGGGCGGAGAGCATGGTAGCTGGGGAGAGGTGCTGGGTAGCGAGCGAGCGCAGGATGCCGCTGACGAGCGCCGCGTAGAGAGCAGCG
Organism: Granulicella sp.; assembly: GCA_025359825.1. GTDB lineage: Bacteria > Acidobacteriota > Terriglobia > Terriglobales > Acidobacteriaceae > Edaphobacter. Next base: position 5,179 of record JANYER010000161.1, on the reverse strand, counting down.
GGGGCGGCCTTGCCGGAGACGTCTCCGACGGCGAGCGCGACGCGACCGGGCCCGTAGTCGAGGAAGTCGTAGATGTCTCCGCCAATGGAGCGGGCGGCCATGAACTGGGCGGCGATCTGGGCGTGCTGCATCTGGGGCGGGAAGGGAGGCATGAGGCGGAGCTGGACCTCGCGGGCCATCTCCATGTCGCGCTCCATGCGCTGCTCTTCCTCATGGATGCGCTGGTAGAGGCGCGCATTGGCGATGCTGATGGCGACCTGTGCGGCCAGGGTGCTGAGGGTCTTCTGGTGGTCTTCGGTGAAGTAGTTGACGCGGGTGTGCTCCAGGTCGAGGACACCGATGACCTTGCCCTTGTAGATGAGGGGGACGGCGAGCTCGGAGCGGGTCTCGGGGTTCTCTACGACGTAGCGGGGGTCTTTGCGGACGTCGGGTGCGAGGACGGGTTCGCGGAGCTCGGCGGCGGCACCGATGATGCCCTGGCCGAGGGCGATGGTGCGCTCGCGGGTGACGCGCTCGCCATAGCGAGAGGAGAAGCGGTGCTCAAGGCGGTCGCGGGAGTCGCTCCAGAGGAGGATGGTGAACATCTGGAAGTCGATGACGCGCTTAAGAAGGAAGCCGATGCGTTCGAGCAGGTCGTCGACGTCAAGGATGCTGGTGATCTCGCGAGAGATCTCGTTGAGGACGGTGAGGGTCTGGGCCTGGCGGGAGACGCGGGTGTAGAGGCGGGCGTTCTCAACGGCTACGGCCATGCGGGAGGCGACCAGTTCGAGCAGGCGCTGATGTTCGGCGGTGAAGAAGCCAGGGATTTCGGACTGGATGTCGATGACGCCGACGACTTTATTTTTGATAATGAGCGGGACCGCGAGCTCGGAGCGGACGTTGGGGTTGGCGTCGATGTAGTGGTCTACATGGTGGCCGGGGGTGCCTACGTCGTCGATGAGGATGGACTTGTGGTGGAGGGCAGCCTGGCCAACGATGCCGCGGCCGCGCTTGATGCGCATGCGCTCAATGTCTGAGGTGTGGCCGGTCTGGAAGCGCATCCAGAGCTCGTGGGTGCGGTCGTTGAGCAGGAGGATGGCGAAGATGCGGTAGTCGATGACGGCGCGGACGAGGTCAGCGACGCGGTGCATGAGGGTATTGAGGTCGAGCGTGGTGTTGAGGGCGTCGGCGAGGCGGTGGAGGAAATCAATTTGGAGGGGCTCTACGCGGATATTGGGGGCGGTGGGGGTTGCGGGAGTATCCGTGGCCGCGGGGGTGTAGTCGCCCTCGAACGGGGCGTCGTCCCCTGGCGCGGGGTGGGTGAAGTCGCCACCGGCGGCGGTGGGTCGGCGGGATTTGGGGACTGAGGACATGAATACGTGATGATACTACCGGGGTTGCTGGTGGAAGGCGATTGCTGTGAGTTTCGTGCTGTGGGATTAGTAGCCGGAGGCGGCGCTTTCGGTGGGGGCCTGGCCGCTGAGCTCGGCGAGGATCTTGACGCTGGCGCTGGCACCGATGCGGTTGGCGCCGGCGTGGAGCATAGCGGTGGCGTCGGCGAGGGAGCGGATGCCGCCCGAGGCTTTGACTCCGGCGCGGTTGCCGGCGACTCCGCGAAGGGTGTTGATGTCGTCTACGGTGGCGCCGCCGTTGGCGAAGCCGGTGCTGGTCTTGAGGAAGTCTGCGCCGGCGGCGAGGGCGATGTCGGAGGCGCGGAGCTTCTCCTCATAGGTGAGCAGGCAGGTCTCGAGGATGACCTTGACGATGGCTCCGGAGGCGTGGGCGAGCTCGACTACACCGTGGATGTCGTTGTAGATGGCCTCGTAGTCGCTAGGCTGGCCGGACTTGAGTAGACCGATGTTTAGCACCATATCTACATCATGGGCACCGAGTTTTAGAACGCGAACGGTTTCGTCGCGTTTGGAGCTGGAGAGGGTGGCACCCAGGGGGAAGCCAATGACGACGCCGACGGGGATGCCGGTTCCGGCAAGGGCGGCGTGGGCGACGGCGACCCAGGTGGGATTGACCATGGCGCAGGCGAATCGGTGCTCGGCGGCCTCGTGGCAGATCTGGAGGACCTGGGCGCGGGTGGCGTCCGGCTTGAGCAGAGTGTGGTCAAGGACAGCGGCGAGATTGGCGCGGGAGGAGAGAGTGTGGGTGGCGAAGGCGGTGGCGTCGTATTGAGGCAGGAGGGATGCGGTGGTGGTATCGAGAGGCGATTTGGTGCTCAAAGTAGGAACTCCTTCGGCGGGGGGAGATGCGCCGGCTACTTTCTATCATACCGGGGTTGGGGCTGGTCGGGAGGAGTCCGGCCGGTACTCCCCCTTCCCCCCTTAAGTTGCGCAAAGTCTTCCATTGATGGTGGTTAGGCGTGCACTTGAGGTTTGTTTGTGGGTTGGGTTTTCTGTGGGTTTTCGCGGGGGCGGTGTGGGGAGGGGTGGGTGTGTCAAGTGGGATCGAGTCAGGGTAAGGGTGGGTGTTTGGAAGGACGGATAGTTTTGCTTCCCCACCCATCGCGCGATCAGGCGCGCTCAGGATGCGGCACCCGGTGAGTTATGGCGGGAAGAGGAGGGCTCGATGGTGTATCGGGAGGGATTTATGGGTTTGGGTCGATGGGCGGTGGGGAACATCCAATGGGAATGGCAGATGCGGGAGTGGATTTGAGGTTGGGGGTGCTGGACCAGTCGCCGGTGGCTTCGGGGAGTACGCCGGGAGATGCGTTGCAGCGGTCGATTGAGCTGGCGCGGCGGGTGGATGAGTTAGGGTATTCGCGGTTCTGGATGAGCGAGCACCATGCGATGGACACGCTGGCGTGCACCGCCCCGGAGATTATGCTGGCGCGGATTGGCGCGGAGACCAAGCGGATACGGATTGGGTCGGGCGGGATCATGCTGCCGCACTACTCTGCGCTGAAGGTGGCGGAGGTGTTTCGGACGCTTCATGCGCTGTATCCGGGACGTGTGGATTTGGGGATTGGGCGCGCTCCCGGGGGCGGGCCAGTGGAGGCGCTGGCGCTGAAGCGGGACCGAAAGTCGCGTTCGCTGGATGACTTTCCGGAGCAGGTGGAGGAGTTGCTGGCTTACTTCTACAGGAGCTTTCCTGCCGGGCATCCGTTTGGAGGGTTGCGGGTGTCGCCGGAGATGGCGGGTGCGCCGGATATGTGGATGCTGGGGTCGAGCATGTGGAGTTCAGCAGCGGCGGCACAGTTCGGCTTGCCGTATGCCTTTGCCCACTTCTTTAGCCCGGTGCATACGCGTGCGGCGATTGAGGCGTATCAGCGTGGTTTTCTGAGAGCTGGGCGGCAGGGTGCGAGGACGGTGCCGGAGGCTACGGCGGCGGTGGGTGTGATCTGCGCGGAGACCCAGGAGGAGGCGGATTATCTGCACTCCAGCGTGCGGGTGTTGCAGCGACGGATTCGGACGGGCGACCGTCGGCCGGTGGCTTCGCCGGAGGAGGCGCTGCGGGAGTTGCAGGCATTCGGGGATATTGCGGTGGAGGAGGGGGAGTGGCCGCGGTATTTTGTGGGGACACCGGCGGTGGTGGGGCGGCAGTTGCGGGAGATGGCAGGTGAGTTGGGGGTTGGGGAGTTGATTGTGAATACGATTGTTTGGGATCAGGGGATGCGGTTGCGGAGTTATGAGTTGCTGGCGGGGGAGTTTGGGTTGGTGGGTTGATGGATTTGTGGGAAGGCTAAGAGTGCGGTCGTGCTTAGCACGATGCCCACCTTAGCGACGATGGTGCTGTCGCGAAGATGGGGCACCCAGATTTGTTGTAGATGGGACGGGATACAGGTGTCTTTTTGCTCTTCTGGCGGTGGTCAAGAATGCATACCCCAGGGGCTAAAGCCCGCATTTTTTCAGGCCTGAGAGGCTCAAGGCTAAAGCCTTGGGTTACCTAGAAGCGCAGGTTAAAAGTACTGTCTAAGGGTTGGTGGCGCAGGCGGGATCGGGGGTGGGGTGGTTGGGTTGGGTGGGGCGGCGGGCGGAGAAGATGGAGCCGAGAGTGATGCGGCGATGGGTGATGGAGGCGAGGACGACTGCGAGGAGAAGTGGGATCAGCAGGGTATCGCCGCGATGGGTCATTTCGAGCAGGAAGAGTACGGAGGAGATGGGGGCCTGGGTGCCTGCGGCGAGGGTGGCTCCTGCGCCGATGAAGGCGAAGGGGAGGGCGTTGTCGGCGGAGGCGGTCAGGTGGAGGAGTGGGGCGAGGCGCGTCCAGAGGCCGGCGATGAGGGAGCCGAGGATGGCACCGATGGTCATAACGGGGGTGAAGAGGCCGCCGGGTGCTCCGCTGCGAAGGCTGGCTACGGTGGCGATGGGGCGGAGGAAGAGCAGGACGGCGAGGATGGGAACGGTCTCTTTATTGAGGAAGATGGCTTGCACGGCTTCTTTGCCATTGCCGAGGAGTTCGGGGTAATGGAGCGACGCGATGCCCACGCAGGTGAGGACAATTACGGGAGCGATGAAGACCCAGTTTCCTCGTGGGCGGTGGGCGCAGGCCCAGGCGATGAGTTTGACGAAGAGCGCGGAGCAGATGCCGCAGAGTGGTCCGGCGAGAACGGCGAAGGCCAGAGCGGCGACGGAGAAGTGTAGGGCAGGGACAGAGTAGGAGGGCTCGTTGGGGAGCAGGAGCCAGGAGCAGGCGGTGGCGATGCAGGAGGTGAGGGTGGCGGCGAGCATGGCCTGGAGGGAGAAGACTCCGAGGACGATTTCGACGGCGAAGAGTGCTCCGGCGAAGGGGACGTTGTAGGCAGCGGCCATGCCTCCTCCGGCTCCGCAGGCGAGGAGGAGGGTGCGTTGGGTGGGGGTGAGGCGCACGCGTTCAGCGAGGCGTGCGGCGATAAGGGTTCCGGCTTCGCGAACTGCTGCTTCGCGTCCGAGCGGGCTACCCATACCTACGGTGAAGATGGAGACGAAGGCTTCCAGCAGAGTTGGGATGGTGCGGGGTAGCTGCGTGGTGGTGCCGGCTCGGTTGCCGGGGCCGCGGAGTTTGAAGTAGCGTTCGGCGGCGAGGAAGAGGCTGACCAGAATTCCTGCAGTGGTGAGGATGGCGACGTGGCGGAAGGTGGGCGAGGCGGCTACATCGCCGAGGAAGGTTCCGGTGTGGCTGTTGTAGGCGAGGTGTTCGACGAGGTGGAGGAGGCGGATGAGGAGGCCTGCGGCGATGCCAGAGCCTGCGCCGGTGAGGACGGCGAGAAACC
>JANYER010000142.1 GCA_025359825.1 Granulicella sp. | reverse complement strand
GGTAGGGGTATCGAGCGGGGGCTGGCCCGCTACGGCGCGGATTCCGTCCGTGCCAAATAACTTTTTCATTGCGTGTGTTTCTCCAAAGCTATTATCAGGGGTTTTGCTGCGGGGCGTGTAGTGCGAGTTTGGGTTCAGCTGGGCTTGATGTCGGTGGATAGAACTTCTGCTGCGAGGGTTCCCTGAGCGAGGCGTACGCGGATGGTTTCGGCTGGGGCTGTTTCGTTTACGGAGCGGAGGAGAGTGCCCTGGGCGTTGTAGACGAGGGCGTAGCCGCGGCTGAGGACGGCGAGGGGGGAGAGGGCTTCGAGGCGGGCGGTGGCCCGGGCGAGGCGAGCTTGTTTGGGGCGGGTGGTCTGAAGGGCGAGCTGTTGCAGGCGCTGGTTGGCGACGTGGAGGCGATGTTTGGCGTTGGCGAGGCGGAGCGTGGGGTCGTGGGGGCGGAGGCGGGTGGTAAGGGTTTCGAGGCGTTGCTGGCGGTTGCGGAGGCGACGGGCAATGGCGGTGTCGAGGCGGCGGCGTAGCTCGTCGAGGTGCTGGTCGCGGCGGCTGACTGCATCGCGCAGGCGGAGGAGGATGGCGTCGGCGGAGAGACGGGTGAGGCGCTGGCGGGCGTGCAGGACGTGGAAGCGGATGGCGTGGTGGACGCGGGTCTCGAGGGCGAGGACGCGCTCTTCAATGCGGTGCTGGGCGGCGGTGATGAGCTCGGCGGCGGCGGAGGGCGTGGGGGCGCGGAGGTCGGAGACGAAGTCGGCGATGGTGAAGTCGGTCTCGTGGCCAATGGCGGAGACGATGGGGAGTTTGGAGGCGGCGATGAGGCGGGCGAGGGACTCGTTGTTGAAGCCGGAGAGGTCTTCGATGGAGCCGCCGCCGCGAGCGATGAGGATGAGGTCTACTTTTTCCGGATGGGTGTTGAAGTAGCGGATACCGGCGGCGACCGAGGGCGGACAGTTTGCGCCCTGCATGGAGGCCGGGTAGACGAGCAGGTTGAGGCGGGCGTGGCGGCGGCGGATGACGGTGACGATGTCGCGGATGACGGCGCCGGTGGGTGAGGTGATGATTCCGACGCAGCGCGGGAAGGGTGGGAGGGCACGCTTGCGGGATTCGTCGAAGAGGCCCTCGGCGAGGAGGCGGGCTTTGAGCTGATCGAAGGCGAGCTGGAGGGCTCCGGCGCCACGGGGTTCCATGGTCTCGGCGATGAGCTGGAGCTGGCCACGGGACTCGTAGATGGAGATGCGGCCGCGAACGAGGACGGCGAGTCCATCCTGCGGGCGGAAGCGGAGGAGCATGGCCTGGCGGCGGAAGAGGACGACGGGAAGCTGGGCCTCACCATCCTTGAGGGTGAAATAGATGTGTCCGGAGGGGGCCTGGCGGCAGTTGGAGATTTCGCCTTCGATCCAGAGGTCGGTGTAGGAGGACTCGATGGTGTTGCGAACGTTGGCTACGAGTTCGCGGACGGTCAGAATGCGTGGGGTCTCAGGGAGGGGCTTCGGCTTTGCGGCTGGCTTTGCTGGGGTGGCTGGAGGGTCGGTGAAGAGGAGGTTTTGCGATGGTGTGCTCGGGCGTTTGGAGCGCAGGCTGGCGAGGGAGAGCGGTTTGTCTTCGCTGGAGGACATGCTTGTGTGAAGTTTAGCAGTGGGAGCGGCTGAGGAGTCAGGAACGAAGGGCAAGAGCGATTTATCTGTCGTTACGCCCTTCGACTACGCTCAGGGCAGAGCGGTGTCGCCTGCGGCGAGGTGGTTTATGGGCATACGTGAACGTGTGCCCTTCCGTGAGGAAAATGAGTGAAATTGGTGGTTTTAGTTGAAATGGAAGGAGAGCTGTCGTGCTGCGCACGATGCCCACTCGTCAGAATCGACGAATGGGGCACCCGGCATTGGTGGGTGAACGGGTCGAAGAGTCGGGGTCATGCAAGCTTCTTCGGGGTCCTTCGACTTCGCTCAGGATGACGGATTTCTGAAGGGAGGGATAAGAGAGCAGTTGTGTGCATTGCACGATGCCCACATCTCAAAGTCGAGTTATGGGGCACCCGGCACCCGGCGTTGGTTGCTGTGGCACGGATAGAGAAAAACTACAGCAGATCCCTACGGGATGACAAACAAAAGGGCAACGACAAGGACGACGACAAGGACAACAATTGCACCAAAGACAATTGCAAACGTCAGGCGGCGAGGATGGCGGCGGCTTCGCGGAGGAGGTCGGCGGGTTGGCAGGGTTTGGTGAGGATGCCGAGGGGGAGATGGAGGCGAGAGGCGGTCTCGCGAACGGATTTGAGGTTGGAGTAGAACCCGGTGAGGACCAGGATACGGCAGCTGGGGAGCTCGCGGGTGATCTCGCGGACGAGGGCTAAGCCGTCTTTGCCGGGCATGGTGATGTCGCAGAGGAGGAGGTTGGGCTGGAAGGTTCGGGCGCTGGCCATGGCCTCGTTGACGGAGTAGGCGGCGCGGGTGGAGAAGCCGCTCTTCTGAAAGACGAGGGCGAGGGTGTCGGCTACGAGGACTTCATCATCGACGATCAAAACACGTTGCATAGGAGCCTCTGTCTACCCGGCAGAAGGGCGAGAAACGCACGTGAAGCAGGTGGCAGACGTACAGTGTGCAAGGTGTTACCGATACATCAAGACTGCAGCACCTTGCATCGTATGACGGCAGAGCCTTTCGTCGGGAAGACTGCAGAACCTTCCGTTATGAGGGTTACAGAGCCTTTAATCCCAAGAACAGCAGAGTCTTTAATTTAGTCGCTTCCGCTGGGAGTGTCGAATGAAATTACGTCTTTTTGCACAGGTCATACCAATGGAGTGTGGCGGTGTGGATGGGGTTTCGCTCTGCTAGTGTGATGGAAGAAGAGAGCTTTTTTGTGAGGGCTCTATCCAGAGGATGCAATGCGTTGGTTGGCTTTCGTTATCGGGCTGGTGTGTTTTCTTGGGGTTGCGCTGGATGCGTTCCAGACGATTATTCTGCCGCGGCGCCCGACGGGGCGGTTGCGGATTACACGGTTGTTCTACATTTTGACGTGGACTCCGTGGTCTGCGGTAGCACCGCGGATTCGGAATACGAAGATTCGTGAGCAGGTGTACAGCGTGTATGGGCCCATGTCTCTACTGCTGTTGCTGGTGCTGTGGGCGGTGCTGCTAATCCTGGCGTTTGGATGTTTCTTCTTCGCGATGGGGTCGCCGTTCGCCGATGCGCTGCATGGGCCGGGCGCAGGGGCCGCGGGACGGTTTGCGACAGACCTATATGTGAGCGGGACTACGATCTTCACGCTGGGGCTGGGAGATGTGGTGCCGAAGGCACTGGCGGCGCGGGCTTTGATCATCTTTGAATCCGGCGTGGGGTTGGGGTTTGTGGCGCTGGTGATTGGGTATGTGCCGGTGCTGTACCAGGCGTTCTCGCGGCGCGAGGTAAGCGTGGCGTTGCTGGATGCGCGCGCCGGCTCTCCGCCGACGGCTACGGAGTTGCTGCAGCGGCATGGGTTCGAGGGCGGCGATGTGGAGCTGGCTGCGCTGCTGGTGGAGTGGGAGCGGTGGTCGGCGGAGATATTGGAGTCGCATATTTCGTATCCGCTGCTGTGCTTCTACCGTTCGCAGCATGACAACCAGAGCTGGCTCTCGGCGCTGGTGGCGATTCTGGATAGCTGTGCGCTGCTGATTGCGATTGTGGAAGGGACGCCGATGCGGCAGGCGCAACTGACGTTTGCGATGGCGCGCCATGCGCTGGTGGATCTGGGACATGTGTTCCACCTGGAGAAGAAGTCGATGTATGCGGGTGGCGAGGACCGGCTGCCGCCGCAGGAGTTCTCACGGCTGTGTGAGGCGCTGGGTGATATGAGTTTGCGGATGTGCGGTGACCCGACTTCAGCTCGGCGGCTGCGGACGATTCGTGGGCTGTATGAGCCCCATGCGCGGGCGCTCTCGGATTATTTGAAGATGCCGTTGCCTTTATGGATTCCTAAGGAGGGAGCGAAGGACCAGTGGCGGACGATCTCAGGGCTGCGGAAGCAGATGGCTGCGGAGGATGCAGTGAGTGAGCATGTGAGCGATCACGCGACCGGTGCCGGGCATCTGGAGGTGGAGCAGCATTTGGAGACGAAGGAGTAGTAGGTATCAGGCCTGATTGCAGAGGTGGCAAAAGGCATATCTCAGGGGCTAAAGCCCACGTTCTGAGAGATACCTGAATGTCCAGGCTAAAGCCTGGACCTATCTCAGAAGCAACAGCTCTAAAGCGAGGACAGGCTCAGGACCTGTTGCCGTCGATTCATTTGCACCACCAAACTAGAAAAACTCGCACCCTACTCGTTTTGAGTGGAGTGCGAGTTCTTTTTTGTTGCGAGGTTATTGCTTACTGCTGAGGCGGTGCGCCTGCTGCGGGAGCGGGGTTGAGCTTCTGGGCGGCGAGGGTTCCGGCTGCTCCTTTGGCGTCCTTGTCCTTGAGCTGCGCGTAAATCTTCTTGGCTGCGTCGGGCTGGTTCTGGCCTTCGTACAGCTCGGCGAGTTGAAGCTGGGCGAGGCCTGCGGGGACGGTGGTGGCGGGCTTGGCGGTGAGCTGGTTGTAGATCTCAATGGCCTGCGGAGCGCGACCGGTCTGGCGGTAGAGCTGGGCGAGGGCGAGCTTGCCGAGGGCGGCGAGGTCGCTGTTCCAGGAGTCGGCAACCTGCTTGAGGGTGGACTCGGCGGAGGCGTTCTCACCGGCTTCGATGTAAGTGAGGCCAGCGAAGTAGCGGGCGTTCTTGCCGGCGGGGGTCATGCTGTACTTGTCCGCAGCGGCGAGGAAGAGGGCGTTGGCGGCCTTGGCGCGCTCGTTGACGTTGGCGTAGGTCTTCATGCCGACGGGGATGGGCTGGCCGGGGAGCGCGAGGGGTGCCTGATAGGCGGTCATCGCAGTGCCAAAGGCGACGGAGGCCTGAGTGGAGCGGTTGTTGTAGAAGACGACGCCGGCGACGATGAAGAGGATGACGCCAAGGAGGACGAGGCTGGTGACGAGGACGGAGCGGCGATTCTCGCTGGCCCACTCGAGGCCGTGCTTGGTGGTGTCGATGAACTGGTCGTGCTTGAGTTCTGCTTTGGTCTGCTGATCCACTGTGTTGATTTCCTTTAGGTGATGCTGAGGTTCGGACGGGCTTTCAACTATAAAAGCTGCTGCCGAGATAACTGTTGCGCAGATGTTGCGCGCAGACCTTAAAGTTTATCAGTTGTGAGGCGAACTGGCGGAAAGAACTGGTTAGAGGGCGGGTGCCGGGCCAGGTAAGCCGAGGATATGGATGGTGTGGAGCCAGGACTCCGCAAGGGCGGGCCAGTGGGAGATGGGGAGGGCGGTGGAGCGGAGGCCGAATCCATGGCCGCCCTCGGTGAAGAGGTGCAGCTCGGCGGGGACTTTGACGTTTTTGAGGGCCTGGTAGTAGACGAGGGCGTTTTCGACGTGGGCGGTGTAGTCGTTCTCGGCCATGACGAGGAAGGTGGGTGGGGTCTGGTGGGTGGGCTGGACGGGAGGGTCGACCTGGTTGTCTTTGCCGCTGAGCCAGCCGGGGTAGAGGACCATCTGGAAGTTGGGCTTGGCATCGGCTGAAGAGGGCGGGAGGTTGGGGCTTTGGAAGTCGGGGTGGGTGCTGAGGACTACGCCGAGGTGGGCTCCGGCGGAGAAGCCGATGACGCCGATTTTGGCGGGGTTGATGTGCCAGTCGGCGGCGTGGGCGCGGGTGA
>JANYER010000011.1 GCA_025359825.1 Granulicella sp. | reverse complement strand
TGCGCGGAAGTGGCTCGAGAAGCATCAGCGGAAGCCACAATGACAATGACGGAAGCGTCTGTTCCACATCCAGCACGCTCGTCTAGCCCTTTGCACCCCGATTACGCTCTCGAATCAGTTCAGCCACATCCAAAAGCTGTTTGACCTTGCCTTGCAGTGCGCGACGCTCACGTTCCTCAATAGCAGCTCGCTCCCCCTTGGAGCTCAGTTTCAGATTGTTGAAGAAGACCCCGTCTGCGTTCCTTGATCGCTTGCCTCGAATAAGCCCGCGAACAATATGCTTCTCTACTGCCCTGCTGAGATGAGCAAATGCAGCGCGATACTCTGGAGCAGTGATCTGCAGGTTGGGACTAATTCTCTCTGTCAGCGTGTGTGACGAGAAGATCACGTCTGGCCACTTGTAGAGTGCGACCAGAATGTCACCCTCCGTGCCGTCGAATTCGGTTTCAGGTCTCTGCATCGAGTTCACACCTTTCTAAGTTTGACAGCGGCTGATACATCGCTGGGCACAAATGCCCACCTACAAACCCTGGGTGCCCCATTCACGCGCACGCACTTGGCGCGCGGGTGGGGTAACAACTTCTAACCTCGCCCAAGCAGCAGACAAGTCTCTTCATCCTCTTCAAGGAATATCCGAATCGCCCCGTGCGTAGAACGAAGCAGCCTCTCAACATCCGCCGTAGAACAATTACCAAGACGTATCCAAATGATCTTCGGCGGGTCTTCCTCTAAAACACTGCGCTCAGCAAAATCGGAATCCTTGGAAACAATCGCGAACCCATGCAACTTCGCATAGTCCCACACCTCGGAGTCGGTGGCTCCCCCCAGACCTAGATTGTGGACATGATCCGACCCCGGATATAAGTCGGTTAGAAACTCAACCAACCGCAGCGACAGGTTTTCATCCAGCAGAAGCTTCAAGCAGCCGTCACCGTTTCGAGCTTCCGCTCACGGTCAGCCGCAAACGCCAGGCACGCCAGAATATCGTCCTCATTTAGATACGGAAAGTCCCGCAAAATCTCCTGATGGGTCATTCCGGACGCCAGATAGCCCAGCACATCCGCGACAGTAACCCGCAGGCCACGGATACATGGCTTCCCACTGCGCTTTCCAGCCTGCATCGTGATGATCTTCGAATAGTCCATATATAAAGCCTATGCGATCCCTGAGTTAGGGTAAAGAAAATAATCGACATATCATTTAGAACACGACTCCTTCAAACTTAACGCCCAATCGGACCCCTATCAGCTAAACTTTCCACAACGACCAAAACATTCGCGCCCGAGGCTCAAATGCGAATCACCCTTCTCCTCGCCACTCTCGTAGTAGCCCTCTCGCACTCCCCTGCCTTCGCCCAGAACCCCGCTCCCAGCAACGATAACGACGGCGGCATCTCCTATGACAATCGCGGCCAGGAGCTCCTCGAGAGCATCAACGTACCCAACATCCCCAACGCTCCCTTCTCGCTCACCCTCTCCACCGAGTGGTCCCGCCCCCAGGGCAACGGAGGTACCTTTACCGTCGCCAACGTACGCCCCATCAAGCGCGACCGCGCCGGCCGCATCTACATGGAGCGCTGGACCCTCTCCCCCAAAGGCTCCGGCATCCGCTCCCGCATGAGCTGGATGCAGATCGTAGATCCCGTCGCTAACACTTACTACGCCTGCACCCCGATCCGCCACTACTGCGACCTCGCCCCCGCTCACCCCGACCCCCGAGGTCCAGACCCCGCCCTCGCCCACTCCGGCACCCTCCAGGGCAACAAAGGCACCCACACCCATGAAGACTTCGGCAAACAATCCTTCGCCGGTCTTCTCGTCGAGAGCTACCGCGAAACCACCACCCTCAACCCCGGTGTCCTCGGCAACTCCCTCCCCATGGTCACCGTCCGCGAGTTCTTCTACTCCCGCGAGCTCGGCATCAACCTCCGCTCCAGCCTCGACACCCCTTCCGTGGGCCGCCAGCTCTTCACCGTCACCGAGATCGACACCAACGACCCCGACCCCAAATTCTTCCTCCCACCCGAGGGCTACAAAATCATCGACCACCGCCAACCCAGCCCCGACAAGAATTAACCCTACGGACACCTGTCGCGACGTATAATCAAGGTCAACAGAAGCATGATCTTGAGCCCGGCTATACAGTCGGGCATTCGCATTTAACCGGACGCTTGCAACCGAGTGAGTCCAAGCCTAAGTCATATCGTTCGAAGACTTTGCGCAAGATCAAGGGGGAGGGGGGCTACAGATGAAGAGCAACTCGAAGGCACGGAAATACACACTCACGGCACTCTTGGCCGTCCTCTGGACAGCCACATACGCCCACGGCCAAACTGAAGACCTGACCCTCACCGGAACTATCACCCACGCCCAAAACCAGACTTACGTCGAAGTCCCCTTCCAGGTCCCTACCGGCATCACCCGCGTCACCGTAAACTTTTCCTACACCGGCCGCGAACTCCACACCACCATCGACCTCGGTATCTTCGATAGCGAGCGTTTCCGGGGCTGGAGCGGCGGCAACAAGTCCTCCTTCACCCTCTCCGAGACCGACGCCACCCCCTCCTACCTCCCCGGCCCCATCCGCCCCGGCACCTGGAAGCTCATCCTCGGCGTGCCCAACATTCGTGAAGGAGTCACCTCCAGCTACGAGGCCCACATCCACCTCTCCCGTGCCGGAGAGGTTCCCTCCGTCTCCACCTTTAGCAGCAAGCCTATCCGCACCGGCCCCGGCTGGTACCGTGGCGACCTCCACATGCACGACGCCCACAGCGACGGCTCCTGCCTTAGCCAGTCCGGCAGCAAGATTCCCTGCCCCCTCTATAAGACGGTAGAGGTCGCCAACTCCCGCGGCCTGGACTTTATCGCCATCAGCGACCACAACACCACCTCCCACTACGACGCCATGCAGGAGCTGCAACCCTACTTCGACAAGCTGCTCCTCATCCCCGCTCGCGAGATCACCACCTTTCAGGGACACGCCAACGTCTTCGGCCCCACCGACTTCATCGACTTCCGCCTCACTAGCCCCACCGTGCCGGACTTAAACCACCTCCTCGATGCCGTCGAAGCTGCACACGGCCTACTGTCGATCAACCATCCCAGCCAACCTACCGGCGAGGCCTGCATGGGCTGCGGCTGGAGCGTCCCCAACACCGACTATGCCCGCATCCACATCATCGAGGCCATCAACGGTAGCAACGCCGAGACCCGCATCTCCGGCATCCCCTTCTGGCAGCAACGCCTCAACGAAGGCCACCGCATCACCGCCATAGCCGGCAGCGACAACCACAACGCCGACATCCAGACCACCGGCACTTCTGCGATAGCCCACCCCACCACCGTCGTCTACTCCACCGAGCTATC
>JANYER010000478.1 GCA_025359825.1 Granulicella sp. | reverse complement strand
AGATAAAAAGGTCGACAAGCGCAGCGGCGTCTCCCAGCGCCTGCCCATCTCCACCATGGAACTCGTCATCTCCAACGCCGAACGCCGTGCCTTTCTCCACAATGAAAAGCTCGCCGTCCCGCGCGTAGGCGACATTTACGCCGCCCTCCCCGGTATCACCGGCAAGATTGAGCTCGAGTACGAAGGCGAGATGCGTGGTGCCGACACCGTCATCCGCGAGATCATCCGCGCCTCCGTCGCCACCATCTTCGATCAGTACTTCGCCGCGACCAACACCCAGCAGATCGAGCAGTGGTTCAACCTCGGCGGCACCGTCCAACTCAACGACGCCCAGGCAGCACAGGACTCCCACAAAGAGCTCCAGCAGATCCAGGGCCTCTTCGAAAAACTGAGCCCCCTCAAAATCAACTCCAAGACCTCCCCCGAAGTCCTCGTCAGCGCGGCAGAGTTTCTCCTCGAAGGCATGTACGCCCACAAACGCATCAGCCGCACCGAAGAGCGCAGCTTCTCCGCCGCCGAAAAGAAGCAACGCACCAACGACGCAGCCAACTACGCCGACAAACTCCGCGAACGCGAAGACCGCGACGAATTCACCAAAAACCGCTCCCGCCGAGGCTTCAACTAACCGTTCTCTTTCAGCTTTTGCGGCTGCCACTATCAGCACATGAGCCGTTGTCTTGTACTGTTTGTTGCCTTTGTGATAGGTCCGGGCTTTAGCCCGGACATCAACCACCCGCAACAAAACCGGGCTTTAGCCCCTGAGATATGGCTTAGGTATTACTCTTGTTTCCGCCCTCGCACCTGTTCTCTGGTGTTGCCATTGCCTCTGCCGTTGCTCTCGCCCTTGCGATAGGTCCGGCTTCAGTTTTCGGCCTACATCACCGTGGTCCTTTGCTCTTGCTTCTGAGGTAACCCAAGGCTTTAGCCTTGGGCCTCTGTCCCCCTTCCACGAACTTGGGCTTTAGCCCCTGGGGTATGCTCTCTTTCTAAGAGCCTATGCGCCTCAAACCCGTCACCTACGCCATCACCATCCTCACCTATAACCGGCAACGCATCTTCCAGCGCACCGCAAACGCAGAGCTGATAATCGCGACCCTCCTCCGCTATCGCAAGCAAGGCCGTTTTCTCTTGCATGCCTTTGTAATCATGCCCGACCACCTTCACGTCTTGATTACTCCAACCGAGTCCACCGCGAGAGCCATTCAATTCGTCAAGGGAGGCTTCTCTCACGCAGTTCGCGAACAATACCTAGGCGAGGTCTGGCACTCCGGACATCACGAACACCGCATCCGGGATCAAAGCGACTTTGACGCGCAGAGAAACTACATAACCAACAACCCCACCCGCAAAAACTATCTCGACTACCCACACATCCACACCCACCATCAAGACCAACTTGACCCTACCCCCACCGATTTCCATATTCAAGATTGAAGCTCATAACCTCACGCTACACCCCATGCTATGCTCCCTCAATGTACACCAAAACCCGGGCACTCCTGAGCGACTTCCGCTGCCACCTTGCATCCCTCCTTCTCATCATCCTCACGACACCACACATCGCCAAAGCACAGGTCTCCGTCTACGGCACGGTTGCCGTTACCAACAACGGCTACTCCCAGACCGGCAGCAACGATCTCATCAACGGCGGCGACCACGTCGGCTTTATAGCTGGTGGCACCTACAACTTTCCCATCCAAAGCCGCCTCACCGCGGGCATCGATCTTCGTGGCGCGTACACTCCCAGCGCCTATGGCGGCGGCATGGGAGTAGCGTCGCTACGCTTCGGCTTCGTCCCGCATCGCAACCCCTTCAAGCCTTACTTTCAGATAGGCGGCGGGTTCGTGACAACCACAACTCCGTCATACGTCCTATCTGGAATTCCTTCCAGCGTCACCGTGCAGAAGCAGTCTTTGACCACCGGCGCACTCGCCCTCGCCTTAGGCCTCGATATCCGCATCAGCCACTCCTTCGACTGGCGAGCTCTGGAACTACAATCCGCAGCAGGTAGGAGCGGCACTACGCGGACAGGCATGGCCTCGATCAGCACAGGCATCGTCTACCACTTCCCCAGCCACTAGAAACGCTCGTCGCACCGGTATCTCTATCCACGAGCATCGTGGAAGAGATACCCTGATCAGCATGTCGAGAAGAATCACAGCCACCTGCCTCACCATCGCCTCCCTGCTCGCAGGCACCGCATCAGCCCAACACGTCGCAAATCCCAAAGCATCCTATATAAAGGTCCCCCACCGCCACGCCGAGCTCGCGCACACTACCGACCCGCGCACCGCGAAGGCCATCGCCTCGTTGAAGTTCTGCTCGCAGCTTCCCGTAATCGAGCCGCCCACTGGCCGCATGATCATCCCGCCGCACTACATCAGCGGAGGCCACGGCCCGATCAATCCCGCCGAAGCCCCCGTCACCCGTGTCTATAACGACTTCGAACACCGCGTCACCGCCGGCATGAATCAATGGCTCGTCACGGCCAGCAAGCAGGAGGCCCAGTGCGCCCAGCAGCAGATCGATCTATGGGCGCAGGCTGGCGCGCTTCTCGACTACGATCCCAAGCAAAGTTCGCAGGCATGGTTTCAGGTCGAGTAGACTCTCAGCTCCGTCGCCATCAGCCAGTCCGTGCTCCTCAACGAAAACTCGCTCGACCCCACTCAAGTCAAACGCGACATTCAATGGATGAACAAGGCCGCGCACCGCACCGTCGACTTCGATAAAGCTGGCACCCAGAAGAACAATCATCACTACTGGCGCGGCCTGGCCGCCGTCGCCACCGGAGTCATCTCCTCAGACGATGACCTCTTCGCCTGGGGCGTCGGCGTCTTCAAACAGGCCGTCGACGAACTGGATCAGCACGGCGCCCTCCCGCAGGAGATGGCACGCCACGAGCGAGCGATCCACTACCAGTCCTTCGCGCTTCAACCGCTGCTTCCCCTCGCAGCATTCGCCAATCAACAGCACGTTCCACTCTTTGACTATCGTTCCCCCACCGGACACACCATCGGCGACGCCATAGCATTCTTCGGGGATGCTCTCGCCAACCCCGACGTCATCAAGGCATACACGCCCGAACCGCAAATGATCGACGATGCCGGCTCAGATTTCTTTGCCTTCGCAGAGTTCTACGCCCGCCACCCCGGCTCCGCGCCTCTCACTCCCTCCATCCGCAAAGGGCTGGAGCAGCCAACCTTCGCCACCCGCATCGGAGGAAACATTACCGTAGTCGACGGCTACGTACCAGCCGCAAAAAAGTAATTCAACGGCATGCCTGGAGCACTTCTACTTCTGCGCGGAAGTCATCGAATACGGAACCTCAAGCACTCCCATCGACCAGGTCGCCTCCCCCTTCGCGCCCATCACAAACCGCAGCTCGCCACCCGCCACAATCTCTTCATGCTTCAGAAACACCCGCCCCAGCGGTTTACCATTCAACATCACACCTTTCACAAAATCGCCGGAGCCCTCCGCAGTCACCTTGAACACCTTCCCGTTCGGCAGGTGCAGCACCGCCTCCTTCACAAACGGTCGTCCGATCACATACTCGTTCGATCCCGGTGCCACCGGATAGAATCCCATCGAAGTAAACAGCAGCCAGGCCGACATCTGCCCCAGGTCATCATTCCCCACCAACCCATCCGGAGCAGGCCGGTACTGCGTATCCAGTATCTGCTTCAGCCGCGCCTGCGTCCGCAGCGGCTCTCCCGCATACCCATACAGATACGCCAGGTGGTGGCTTGGCTCATTGCCGTGGATATACTGCCCAATCATCCCGCTGATGTCCTCCACATCCGCATAGTCCTTCGGGTCCACCTTCGCGTCGAACATCGCATCCAGCTTCGCCACCAACTGCTGCTTGCCACCGAGCACCCCGATCAAGCCCTCAACATCCTGCGGCTGATACCACGAGTACTGCCACGCATTCCCCTCTGTAAACCCGCTGCCCGCACCCGCCTTCGCCGGATTGAACGGCACACGAAACTCCCCATTCGCCAACCGTGGCTCCACAAATCCATCTTTCGCATTGAAGTTGTTCCGCCAGTATCCAGCCCGCTTCATAAACTCAGTCGCCACATCCGCACGTCCCAACGCACCCGCCATCCGCGCAATCGTCCAGTCGTCGTACGCATACTCCATCGTCTTCGAAGCTGCTTCGTCGTCATGGTCCACCGGCACATAACCCAGCTTCATATAGTCAGCCAGATTCCCATAAGCACCATCCGTCGCGCTCGCCACCACCGCCCGCAGCGCCTCCTTCGTGTCGAACCCGCGGATCCCCTTCATCACCGCGTCCGCAATCTCCGGCACCGCGTGGTAGCCGATCATGCACCACGTCTCAATCCCCTGCTCCTGCCACACCGGCAAAATTCCATACGGACTCTCCCGCTGCGAGGCCAACATCGAGTTCACCAGATCACTCGTCCGCACCGGTGGCTCCAGCAGCGTCATCAACGGCTGCTGCGCCCGGTACGTATCCCACAAGCTCAGGTTCGACACATACCGAAATCCCGTAGCCGTATGCACCTGGTTATCCGGCCCACGGTACTGCCCATCCACATCCATGCTCAGGCTCGGCGAGATCAGCGCGTGGTACAGCGCCGTATAAAGATTCTTCTGCATCGCGACTTCGGCGTTGAAGTCCACCCGCTGCAGCTCAGTCAGCCAGGCCGCCGTAGCCGCCGCATGAACCGCATCGAAGTCGAACGCTGGAACCTCCTTCTCCAGATTCGTAATCGCCCCATCTTCACTCACCGAAGATAACGCTACCTTCACCACAAGCGGCTGCTGCTCTTCCTTGAAGTCAAACACCGCGACGATCCCGCGCCCCTCCATCGCCTGCGTGTCCTGCGCATTCGTCCCCGGGCTTTTGAAACCCTTGTACTCCACCGGCAGCGGTTCCCGGTCATACAAACTATGTCCCGCCATCGTCCTTGAGAACCGCATAGCGAAATAAAGCTGCCGCCCCGGAGCCCACCCCCGCGTCTCCCGCATCCCCGTCACCGTGCCATCCGCCCGCACCCGCATCCGCGACCACAGCACCTTGCCCGCGTAGTTATAGATAGAAGACCGCAAGTCCACCAGCACATGCTGCGCCTTACCAGCCGGATACGTATACCGATGCACCCCCACCCTCGCACTAGCCGTCAGCTCCGCATGAACTCCCCCTCGTCCCTCATCGTCCAGCAGGTCCACCGCGTAGTACCCCGGCTCGGCCTTCTCCTTCTCATGGCTGAATCGCGACCGATACCCAGACCCAGGGATATCGCTCGTCCCCGGCTCCAGCCTCACCTCCCCGGCGATCGGCTGCACCAGCACATCCCCCAGGTCCGAGTGCCCGCTCCCCGAAAAATGTGTATGCGAAAACCCCAGGATCGTCTTGTCCGCGTAGCTATACCCCGAAGCCCACTTGTAGCTCTGCTTGAACGGCTTAATCTCCGTGTCCGGCGAGAGCTGCACCATCCCAAACGGCACCACCGCCCCCGGAAACGTATGCCCATCCGGCCCCGTGCCAATCAACGGATCCACCATCCCCAACCGCCCCTTGGCCGTCAGCGACCCCTGCGCAATTGCAATAACCGGTTGAAGCGCTATCAGAACAACGGCAAACAGTCTCTGTTTGGACCAAGCAACGGAAAAAGAACGGGCAAACCTCATCGAAACTCCTGACATACACCGGACAAGACGCTGCGTTCAATCTACATCCAATGTCCCCTTTCACCTGTACGGCGACGGTGAAACAGAGTGCGTGCCGTGATGAGTTTGCGACTCATTAGAATCAAGACTTTACGGCCGAATCCCAACCGAAGTCCAAGCCTAACCCTCATGAATGGAAGACTTTAGCACAAATAGGGGGAGGGAGGGGCTAGTCAGTCTGCACTCCAGCAAGTCATCAAGCGATCATCCAGGTCGGTCCTCACACCCATATCCCGTATTATCGGCACACAAGCAAAATCCTCCCATTGGAGCCTCCCGTACGATGCGCCTCTCTGCCCTCGCTCTCCTCCTCTGCTCCGCCGCCCTTCTGCCTGCCCAGACCTCGCTACCCTCCCTCTCCGATCCCGCCCTCTCCCCCGACGGCAAGGAGATCGCCTTCATCTCCGGCGGCGACATCTGGACCGTTCCCGCCTCAGGTGGCGAAGCCCACCTGCTCGTCGCCGACCCCGCCACCGAGTCTCGCCCCCTCTACTCCCCCGACGGCACTCGCCTCGCCTTCATCTCCACCCGCACCGGCCTCGGCAACACCTACGTCCTCACCCTCGCCACCGGCCAGACCCAGCGCATCACCTACTCCGACGCACCCGACAACCTCGACGCCTGGTCCCGCGACGGTCAGTGGCTCTACTTCACCTCTGCCACCACCGACGTCGCCGGCCTGGGAGACATCCACCGAGTCCGCTCTACCGGTGGCACCCCCCTCGAAGTCTCCCGCGACCGCTACCTCAACGAATTCGAGTCCTCCCCCTCCCCCGACGGCACCCAGATCGCCCTCATCGCCAAAGGCATCAGCTCCTCGCAGTGGTGGCGCAACGGTCACGCCCACATCGACGAGACCGAGGTCTGGCTCAAACCCCTCGCCGCCTCCGGCACCTACCGCAAGCTCCTCTCCGCCTCCAGCAAACACGCGTGGCCCATGTGGTCGCCTGACGGCAAAGACCTCTACTTCATGTCCGACCATCCCGGCGCTGAGAACCTCTACCGCGCCGACATCGCGACCGGCAAACCGACGCAGCTCACTCACTTCACCAACGGCCGCGTCCTCTGGCCCACCATCAGCTACGACGGCAAGACCATCCTCTTCGAGCGCCACTTCAGCATCTGGTCCATGGACACCGCCACCGGCAAAGCCGAGCCGGTCAAGATCGCCCTCCGAGGCGCACCCAGCTCCCCCGGCACCACCCACACCCCCCTCACCCAATGGACCGGCCTTGCCCTCTCCCCTGATGGTAAAAAGATCGCCATCGTAGCCCACGGCGACATCTTTGCCGCCTCCGCCAAAGACGGTGGCGAGCCCCAGCGCATCACCCGCACCGACGCCGCCGAGGCCGACCCCGACTGGTCCTCCGACTCCACCCGCATCGTCTATCGCAGCGAGCGCGACGGCGGCTCCAGCCTGTACGAATACGACTTCAACACCGCCACCGAGCGCGCCCTCACCCATTCAACCAATCTCGATCTCAACCCCACCTACTCGCCCGATGGCACCATGATCGCCTTCCTCCACAACCATCGCGAGCTCCACGTCCTAACCCTCGCCAAAGACGCCAGCGGCCACAAAGACCGCACCGTAGCCACCGGCGAGCTCAACGACTCCGCCCTCGCCTGGTCCCCTGACTCCAAGTGGATCGCCTTCGTCCCCACCGACGCCAACAGCTTCTCCAACCTCCACGTCGTCCAGGCCGCAGGTGGTGAAGAGCACCCATCACCTTCCTCGCCAACGGCGAAACCGCCTCCACCATCGCCTGGTCGCCCGACGGCAAGTACATCCTCTTTGACACCTCGCAACGCAGCGAGACCCCGCAGATGGCTCGCGTCGATCTCATCCCCCACGTCCCCGCATTTCGCGAGGACCAGTTCCGCGACCTCTTCCAGAAGCAAACCACCCCCGGCGCACCCACCACACCAACCAAACCCGAAACCAAAGAAACAACACCAGCCACCCCGCCGGCCGCACCATCCGAAGCAAAGCCAGACGCCCCGAAGCCGGAGGCAGATAGCAAGCCCGATGCAAAGCCCGCACCAAAGAAAAAGCCTGAACCCGTAAAGATCGCCTTCGAGGGCATTCACGAACGCCTGACACTGCTACCTCTCGGTCTCGGCGCCAACTCGCCCGTCATCAGCCCCGACGGCAAGACCCTCCTCTTCTCCTCCGA
Source organism: Granulicella sp. (assembly GCA_025359825.1). Classification (GTDB taxonomy): domain Bacteria; phylum Acidobacteriota; class Terriglobia; order Terriglobales; family Acidobacteriaceae; genus Edaphobacter. The sequence goes on along the minus strand of JANYER010000478.1, from coordinate 4,784 downwards.
AGTTGCTGGCCAGGAGAACCTCTACACCTACTCCCTCGATGAGCTGGCTCGCGAGCCCGCCTCCGCCCGGCAGCTCACCTCCACCCCCGGCAGCAAGTCCAGCTACCACTTCTCTCCCGACTCCAAGGACATCGTCTACCTCGAGTCGGCCGGCCCCAACACCTCCGGCGTTCGTACAATCTCTATCGACTCCCGCACTCCAAAGCCCATCGCCCTCTCCGCCGCCATTGACGTCAACTTCGACCACGAGAAGCAGGTTGTCTTCGACGAGGCTTGGAGCACCCTCAACCTCCACTTCTTCGATGAAAAATTCAACGGCCACAACTGGTCCGCCCTCCGCGCCGAGTGGCAGCCCTATATCCTCGGCTCGCGCACTCCCGTTGAACTCCGCCGCAACATCAACCTCCTCATCGGCGAGCTCAACGCCTCGCACTCCGGCATCTCTCGGCCTGCTCAAGCCCCTGTTCGCGTCGGTCGCCTCGGCCTTCGCTATCAGCGTGAAGCCTTCAAAAATGGCAAAGGCCTCATCGTCCGCGAGGTCGTTCCCCTCGGTCCGGCTGCCGTCGAAGCCTCCATCCACCCCGGCGACCGCATCCTCTCGATCAACGGCGAGTCCATCGAACCCAACACTAACCTCGACTCCCTCCTCGAGGATCAAGTGGGCAAGCGCACCGTCCTCTCCGTCGCCACCGCAGCCGACCTCAGCAAAAAGCATGAAGTCATCCTTCGCCCCATCACCGTGCAGGTAGAGGCCGGCCTGCTCTATCGCGCCTGGGTCGCAGATCGTCGCGCCTACGTCGAAAAAATCTCCGGCGGCAAGCTGGGCTACGTCCACATCGCTGCCATGGGCGACTCCGATCTCAACCAGCTCTACCTCGATCTCGACGCCCAGAACCAATCCCGCAAGGGCGTCGTCATCGACATCCGTAACAACAACGGCGGCTACGTCAACGGACGCGCCATCGACGTCTTCTCTCGCCGCAACTACCTCCTTATGACCCCCCGCGATGCTACTGCCGCGGCACCCACTCGTCAAGCGCTCGGCCAACGTGCATTAGGCCTCCCCACCGTCCTCGTCACCAACGAGTCCACCCTCTCCGATGGCGAAGATTTCACTGAGGGCTACCATACCCTTCAACTCGGCAAGGTCGTCGGCAACCCCACCGCCGGCTGGATTATCTTCACCGGCGGCCAGCGACTCATCGACGGCTCCCAGGTTCGCGTCCCCGGCTTCCGCATCCGCGACACTCGCGGCGAAGACATGGAGATGCACCCCCGCCCCGTAGACATCGAAGTCGATCGTCCCCTGGGCGAAACCGATGCGGGCAAAGACGCCCAACTCGAAAAAGCCGTTGAATTTCTCCTCACCACAACAAAATAAACACCACCGCACACACTAACGCCGGCTCCCACAGGAGCCGGCGTTGGTGTCTGTTGATCTCACGAATCCCCACGCTCTCCCGCACGTCTAATATGGGGTCAGGGGCCAATTCATGAAGCGTATCCGCTACACCAAGTTCACCGGCGATCTCTCCTCCGCCTTTGGCCTCGAAGACCTCATGCAGGCCCTCTCTGACTTCCTGCTCGACTCCGGCTTTCAGGACCCCATGTCTCGTTTTCAGGAGTTCGACGGCGATCAGACCATGGACAACCTCCGCGAAGCCATTCGCCAGGCCCTCGAGTCCGGCGAACTTTTCGATGAAGAGGCTCAGGAGAAGTACGAAGCCCTCAACGAGGAGCAGGTCGAAGAGCTCATCGACCAGATCATTCAGAAGATGCAGGAGCAGAACTTTATCAACGCCGAACTCCCCGAACAGGGTCAGGTTGAGGCCGGCGGCGAAGGCGAATCAGCACGCTTCGAAGTCACCGACAAGGGCATGGACTTCCTCGGCTACAAAGCTCTGCGCGATCTCCTCGGCCCTCTCGGCAAATCCAACCTCGGCCGCCACGATACTCGTCACGAAGCCTCCGGCGTCGAGACCAACGGCTCCTCCAAGCTCTACGAGTTCGGCGACACCCTCAACCTTGACATCACCGCCACCCTCTCCAGCGTCTTCGCTCGTGAAGGTCTCGCCACCGCCGTCGAAGGCGAAGAGCACACCCCGCTTAACATCCACTACTCCGACATCCACGTCCATCAATCCGACTACCAGTCCTCCTGCGCCACCGTCGTCCTGCTGGACTGCTCGCACTCCATGATCCTCTACGGTGAAGACCGCTTCACCCCCGCCAAGCGCGTCGCCATGGCCCTCGCTCACCTCATCCGCACCCAGTTCCCCGGCGACACTATCGACCTCGTCCTCTTCCATGACACCGCCGAGCACATCCCCCTCGGCCAACTGCCCCGCGTGAAGGTCGGTCCCCATTACACCAATACCCGCGAAGGCCTTCGCCTCGCACAGCGTGTCCTCGCGAAGCAAAATAAGGACATGAAGCAGATCGTCATGATCACGGATGGCAAGCCCTCTGCCCTCACCCTGCCCGACGGACGCATCTACAAAAACGCCTTCGGCCTCGACCCCCTCGTCATCGCCGAAACCCTCGAAGAGGTCTCCCGCTGCAAACGCAGCAACATCCAGATCAACACCTTCATGCTCGCCCAGGACTATGCCCTCGTCCAGTTCGTCCAGCAGATGAGCGCCATGTGCCGCGGCAAAGCTTACTTCACCAGCCCGGAAAATCTAGGCAACTACCTCCTCATGGACTTCATGTCCCGGCGAATGAAAACTATTCATTAAAATCGAGTAGACCAATTCGTGACTCCTTCATCGGCTAGCGGTCAAGATCACAAGCGTTCTAAGTACCGTCCACGAGGACATGTAACGAAAAACCACTGCGTTATTTCAATTTGACCGTAACTCCCAGCGCTGCGGGGATTACGCTCGTCTTAATGTTGGCACCGTTGTTTCCTTCTTGGCTTTGTATTGCCAGGGTAACGGTCCCATTTCCAAAAAACTTCAGCTTTGTGGGGTCAAGCTTGAAGCTAACTTTGTCTTCGTCTTGAGGGGAAACGTTAGTTACTGTGAACGAAACTGGTTTTTTGTCGGCCTCAGTAGCATCGTTCACATACGCGGCAGGCGTGAGGGTTACTTGGGTTACATGCGCTAAATGATAACCAGATAAGGTCAGTGTCTGGGATGTAGCACCCTTAGCTGAAAAGTCGAAAACAGTCCCAGAATCTGCCGCATTGACAGCCTTGATCACATAAGGGCCACCATCTAAGTGAAGAGCCTGACTGGTCTTCTGCTCGACTCCATTTGATCCCACGCCATAGACCAGATAAGTGCTTTGCTTGAGTAGATGTAACTCCGTAGCCTTCCAGTTCACACTTGCTGTCGTTGAGTCTCCCGTTACGGCGACTGGAGCCTCCGTCGTCTCGGGGTCTACGGCGTCAACGGCACTCCGCAGTCGTAACTTGGCATATTTATCGAGGTTTTTACCGACGAGTGTGCAAGGCAGCAAGTCTTTTTCTACCTTTGCAAAATCTACTACACCCTTGTCATCGGTAGGACACTTAAGTTGAGTAATGTCCGGTTGTAACTGATCGTCGGTAATAATATGCGCGCCCGCCACCACAGTGTTGGCGAGCTCACGGAAGATGGCGAGGGAGTTTCCAGGCCACTTTCTATAAGGAACATCGTAAGCATTCCGAAATAGATCGAAACTTTGCTTTTCTGCTTTGGCCTCAACATCGGTATTAGATTTTGAGCGAATTTTCCCTTTACCGGTACCAGTCTCGGCAGTGTTTTGTTGAGACGGTTCAACAGGAGGAGTAACGTCACTTCCTGGTCCAATTGTCCCCGGCGTCACGTTTCCAACGCCCGTTGTAGCCTGCGCCGTAGGATCCGGAACTTTCAAGAGTTTGGTGTCATCTTTGCTCTGAAGCAATATGCCACGTTTGAACATTGTCCCCCACAGACTGTGACGTCGCGGTAACGCATCTCCCATTCTTGCGCAGACCTCGAGGGCGCGCCGGACATCTACTCCTGCCTGGGGTAGCGACCCTTTCTGCTGTACCTCAAAGCCTCCTCGGGAGAGTCCTTCCAAACTTCCATCCTTATTGATTGTTCCAAGATAGTTTTTCTCAACGCAGGGCTGCGTCCACCAGCCTTCTTGAAACTGCTTGGAAGGGATAAATGTGTAGAACACCGTCGTGCCGGACTTTGGAACGACCATCTGAGAACTGGCAGTCGACGAAAAGGTGTTATCGTCAATCATTTTGATTTGGTCGCCGCTTAGGTCCTTCCAGCTCTTGCTTAGACCGGACAAGAACGCACCGTTATAAACTCCGCTCGCGTCAGTCAAAGAACCGCCAAAGACAACTTGTGCAGCACTCATCAGAGCGCCGACGCCACCTGCGACACTCATTGTGATATTCCGTGGATCACCGGAGCTTTGTGTGTTTGCAAGAGCCCTAACAACAATCTTGTCCCGTCCTGAATAGAACCTGCCCAACCTCCCTGTCGGATCGGCATCTACTTCAAACTCGACATCGTGTAAGACAAACTGCTGCTTCTCGTTCAAATTGCGGACGACTACTTGGACGGCGATATATTCATTCGCAATTAAGTAGCCGAATGCATACTCCACCTCCCGCCAAGTCAATATCGACATCGCACAGCCGATATCGGAGGGCCGCTGCAGCGTAGCAAGATATTGGCGAGCCGCGTCGATCAGTTGCTGCGAATCGAGCGCCTTGGTTTTACTGAGTGCCTTCAGGATAATCGGAACCTCAGCTTTAAGGGACGCATCGGCATTAGTGACAACGGCATTCACACTCTGTA
>JANYER010000454.1 GCA_025359825.1 Granulicella sp. | reverse complement strand
GTGCTGGAGCCATTGGCGAGCACTCCGCTGGGACAGCATGTGGACTTTCGTTATGCGTTGGGCAGGGCGTACCAGTTGTCCGGCGACCAGGGGCGTGCGACGCCATTGTTCAAGGGGCTGTATGTCAATCAGCCGCTTTCGCCAGAGGCCAATCAAGCGCGCCAGCAGATGCAGGCGATGGGTGTGCCGCTGACGGCTGCCGAACGCAAGACCCATGCCGACCAACTCTTCAATGCGAAGCACTATGGTGAGGCGGGCGATGAATACCACTCGATTGCAAAGAATGATGCCAGCCTGAACGCTTCGGACAAAGCTGCACTCAGCATCTACGCGGCGGTGTGCGATCTGAAGCTAAAGCACCTGAGCCGTAAGGATGTGGAGCGTCTGCCGGACACGGGGGATGATACTGCCGCCTTGAAGATGTACATGCTGTCCGAGATTTCGCGCAATGAGAAGGACCCGGTGCGGCACGATGCTTTGATCGCAGAGATGGTCAAGCGTTTTCCTACCAGCCGATGGCTGGAAGAGGCTCTCTACTCCGGCGGCAATATGTATCTGCTGAAGCATGATGCGAAGCAGGCGATCTTCCATTACACGCTGCTGGTGGAGAACTTTCCGACCAGCGTCTATGCCCCATCGTCGCATTGGCGGGCGGCGTGGATGAACTACCGGCTGCGGAACTACTCAGAGGCGGCACGGTTGATGGATGAGCAGATCCAGCGCTACCCGACAGGGATTGAGACGCCCAGCGCACTCTACTGGCGGGGACGCATCTTCGAGAACGAAGAGCACAACTTCAGCCAGGCAGTGAATTACTACCGGATGCTCTCGGCGACGTACGTCAACTTCTACTATGGCGAGCTGGCTCGGCAACGGTTGAAGGTGCTGGGCAGTCAGGCGGTGGTCGCTGCGTCACCGGCGCTGGCGGTGGTGCGCAAGCCGATGGTGCCAACCCTGACGGGCGAACTCCCGGAGAATGAGCCGCACCTGATCAAGGCTCGGCTGCTGGCGAATGCGTCGCTGAATGAGTACATCGGGCCAGAGATCCAGGCGAGTCCGACGGCAGGGCAATGGGGTGCGTTGGCGCAGGCGGAAATTTACGTTTCTTATGGCGAGATTACCCGTGCGCTGCAGTCGATGAAGCATAGCGGCATTTCGTTTTTTGCCATCCCAATGGACCAGGTACCTACGATCTATTGGAAGTTGCTCTTTCCGCAGCCGTACTGGAGTGACCTGGTGGCCAACTCACAGCAGAATGGGCTGGATCCTTACCTGGTGGCCTCGTTGATCCGGCAAGAATCGGAGTTCAATGCAGGAGTGATTAGCCATGCCAACGCGTATGGGTTGATGCAGCTGCTGCCGTCGGTCGGGAAGTCGATCGCGAAGAAGCAAGGCATGAAGGGGTTTACGCCGAATCAACTGCTGAACCCGAAGATCAATCTCGAACTGGGGACGATCGATCTGAAGCAGGTGCTGGGACGATTTGGTGGGCAGATGGAATACGCATTGGCTGCCTATAACGCTGGCGATGTGCCGGTTCGGCAATGGATGTCAAGCGGGGAGTACAAAGACATTGCGGAGTTTGTGGAGTCGATTCCGTACACCGAGACGCGCGAGTATGTGCAGGCCATCCTGCGAAACCGTGAGATGTACCGCATGCTGTATTCGCCTCGGTAGCGGGGGCGATAGCGTCTGCGATGCTTTTCCAAAATGCATAGTTGACAGCAGCGAGAAATGGGATATTCTTTGCACCAGAAGTGGTGCAGCTCTCCTGCCCTGTCGCAATGGGATTTCGGCCACTTCTAAGGGAAAGTAAGGTCCAGATCAACGCAGTCAAACGGGGAAGAACGAGGCAGACTGAGATGAGTCAGGCAGGGATGAATCAGGCAGCCATGGAAGCGGAGCTGAACCTTCTTGAAGTCTGGATTCCGGAGCAGATGCAGCCGGGGACGATGTTTATGCTGGAGCAGGCAGGGGAGTTGGGAAAGGTTGAAAACCCTTTCTGGGCGGTACTTGCTTGCCCGACTTGTGGAGCACTGGGGCTGATTACACGACAGCAGTGGGCGGGACTCGAGGCGATGATCTGCGGAGCGTTGACCTGCTCTTCGGAGTATTTTCTGGATGATGGCTTGATCCGGTTTCGTCCAGCCTGCTAGCAGCGGAATTACTGACGGCTTGCCTACTCGTGACGTAAGGCCACGACGGGGTCCATTCTTGAGGCGCGCATGGCTGGGAGTAGCCCCGAGATAATGCCGACAGCGGCAAGAATGCCAAACGAGATCAGCATGATGGCCGGAGAGGCGCGGAGGAAGATGTCGCCCTCGTGGTTGGCTGTCTTGTAGATGTCGGAGTAGAGCGGCATGGGTGGGATGAGATAGGCGACGACCACTGCAACGACCATACCGGCAATGCCTGCGATGAAGGTCAGGGTAAGGCTCTCCAAGAGGAACTGGGTCAGGATCTCGCGACGGCGGGCGCCGAGCGCTTTCAGTAGACCTATCTCTCGCGTCCGTTCGGTGACGGAGACGAGCATGATGTTCATGACGCCGATACCTCCTACAGCGAGCGTCATGGCACCGATGATGCCGAGAAGAAGCTCGAGCGCGGTGCCGAACTGGGTCATCTCGGCGGAGTCTTCAATGGTGTCCCATTTGCCGATGGCCTTTTCATCGCGCGGGTTGAAGTGATGACGTTGGGCCAGCACGGCGCGGACTGCCTGAATAGCCTTGAGGTGCAGCTCTGGTGAGGAGGGTTGAAAGACGATTGAATCTGGATCTCGTTGGTTGCGCAGGTCACGCATGGTGTCAAAGGGAACGAAGGCGTTCTCGTTGTCAGGACCATTATTGGATGAGTCCTGAATTTTGGTCTTAAGCACACCGATGACTTGAAAGCTGTGGCCTTCGATCTGAATGGTCTCGCCTACGGGCGGGTAGCCGTTGAAGAGTTTTTTGGCGGCGTGTGGTCCGAAGATGACGACGTGCCGGTGCTCGGTGAAGTCGGCGGCTTCAAAGAAGCGGCCCTCGGCGATGTCGAGGCGGCGCATGCCTCCGTATGGCAGGTCCACGGCCTTGCTTTGGATATTGACGACCTTGGGGCCGAACTTGAAGCTGAAGCCATCGTCGCTCTCTGCGCTGACTGCCTTGAGGAATGGGACTGCGTCGCGTACCGCTTCGACGTCGCCATCACGGAAGCGGATGCGTTTGCCGGAGCGTTCTCCACCGGCCTGCATGCTGGTCTGGCCGCCATAGACCATGATGACGTTGTTGCCGATTCCGAGGAAGCCGTTGAGCACGCCCTGGCCGACACTCTTGCCATAGCTGAGGAGCAGAACGACCGTGACCAATCCCCAGAGGATGCCCAGCATGGTGAGGCCCGAGCGCAGCCGGTTGCGCAACAGGGAATCGATGCTCTGGCGAATGATCTCGGTGAAGTTCAACTCGTTACTCCGTTCTGAGGCATTCCATGGGGCTGAGGTTGGCAGCGCGTAACGCTGGATAGCTGCCAGCGAAGAGCGTGATGACGGCAAGCGTCGAGATGGAGATGATGATGGCCGCGGGCGAAATGACCGGGTGGGGAATGAAGTCGGGCAGCGGAAGAAAGCGCATGGCGAGACAGACGCCGACGCCCAGTACAAGTCCAATGGTTCCGCTAACGATAGTGATGATGGCGGACTCAACCAGAAATTGACGGCGGATATCGGCAGAGCGAGCGCCGAGGGCTTTGCGGATGCCAATCTCGCGGGTGCGCTCGGTTACTGCGACCAGCATGATATTCATGACTCCTATGCCGCCCAGGGCTAGAGTGAGCAAGGCGACGGCACCGAAGAAGAGCGTCATAACGGAGAAGATGCGTTCGGTGAATTTAGAGCCCTGCAGGGTATCCCAGATCCAGAGGGCCTCCTTATCGTCAGCGTTGTAGTGGTGGCGTTCTGCGAGGAGGTGCTGGACCTGGATAACGGCCTGCTCGTGCAGGTCGGGCGAGACGGGCTCGATGACGATGTTGCTGACCATGCCCTGGACGATTCCAGGCTTCTCCGGGAGAGGGAAGTCGCGCGACATGGCGGAGAAGGGAACGAAGAGCTGTGTGTTATCCGGGCCGCTACCGTAGCTGCCGTTCTGTTTCTTCTTCTTGAGGACGCCGATGACGGTGTAGTTATAACCGGCAACCATAAGGACTTGTCCGATGACAGGTTTGCCGGGGAAGAGCTGTCGATTGGCGTCGGCACCGAGGAGGATAACGCGCTGGCCCTCGGCTTCGTCCTGCGCGCTCATGAGGCGGCCCTGCTCGACGGCAAGGGAACGGAAGCGCTGATACTCCGGCCATACTCCACGTACGGGGCGGCTGGCGGCGTTCCACTGGCTGACCTCGGAGACGGTGCGGCGGAGCTCCGGGCTGACGGTCTTCACCAGATTGGCGCGCTGCTGGATGGCAATTGCATCGCCGACAGTGAGACGTATGTCGCGTCCAGCAGCATAGCCGCCAGCCTGCGAGCCGGTCTTGCCACCGAAGAGGATTGCGATGTCCGTGCCAATCGTCCGCAGGTGCTCCTTCTGATCCATGTTGAAGCCGATCCCAAGACCGACCAGCAGAATGACGGAGGTGATGCCCCAGACGATTCCGAACATGGTGAGGAAGCTGCGGAGCTTGGTCTCCCAGAGCGCGGTAAGTGTTTGTTTGAAGATCTCGCTAAGTGGCATAAGTGGGCAATTTACAGTCGGGCTTCGGGTACATACGAAGGATGACGTAGCTTGGTTCCCTAAATGTAGAAGATCGGCAAATTGACCTGCGAGCGCCTATGACAGGATGCAATAAGATGAATGAGGCAGATGGAATGCCGTAAGCCCAGATGGTGAAATCGGCAGACACAGCGGACTTAAAATCCGCAGACCTTAACCGGTCGTGGGGGTTCAAGTCCCCCTCTGGGCACCAAAACAGATAGCGGACATGTCAGGTGATCGTAGTGGAGTTTGGCGGACAACTTCGTTGATAGTGCAGGAAAAGGTTTATCC
>JANYER010000428.1 GCA_025359825.1 Granulicella sp. | reverse complement strand
AACTGGCGCGCCTGCGCGATGCGCTGCAAAAGGTGCTGGCACGTGCCATCAAGCTAGGCGGATCGTCCGTCTCCGACTACGTGGACGCTGAGGGGATGAGCGGCTACTTCCAGATCGAACATATGGTCTACGGGCATGGCGACGAGCCCTGCAAGGTCTGCGGTACGCCTATCAAAAAGATTGTCGTGGGTGGGCGCGGCACACACTTCTGCACCGTCTGCCAAAAGTAGGGTTAGCGGGTCAATGCTGGCAAATCGCGATATCCAGACACGACACGTTCAACACGTACGACATCGCGAGCAGGAATGATCCGGAAAAGGATAATGTAGCGACCGAATACGGCGATCCGCGCATCCAATCCGACCTCCGGCCTGAGCTGATACAGAAGAGGATTTTGCCCGATGTGATGAAGCTTTTCGCGAAGCTCCTTGATAAAGTTCACGGCGCGAACGGGATTGTCGCGTGCGATGAAATTACCCACCATTTCGAGATCGATTTTGACAAAGGGGAAAACTCAACCCGCATCAATGGGATGGGGAACTCTCATCAGCCATGGCCTGATATTTACGCTCGAGGCGATCAAGAACCTGGTCGGCTGAGACGCCGGGTTGATCAGCTTCAATGGAGCGCCGCCAAAGTAGGCCGAGATCCGCAACTGCCTGAGGGGTCAGGCTTCGATTCTGAACCCACTCCTCAAGTGCTTCCCGCACGACATCACTGCTCGAGTTGTATTTGCCAGTCTCGACAGCCTGGGTGACGACCTCTACCAGGTCGGGCGGAAGTGCAACGGTAGTTTCAGCAGCTGCCATGGCATAATCTCCCAACTTGATTCTAACAAGCAGATACCTTACAACCCGGCAGCCTGCTCCGCACTTACAGCCGCTCCGATGACACGGGTCTTGGCATCGTCCTTCACCACCTCTACGGAATAGCTCTGGAGCGGGCTCATCTTCACCATCTGCTGCAAGTAGTCCTTCAGCATCGGCAGATCGACGAAGCGCACGTTGAAGCCGGTCAGGAAAAACTTGCCGGCTCCACCGATGTGGATGGCGCTGGCTGTGCCTGCGGCGAGGGCCTTGTGCCACAGCCGTTTGAACTCCAGACAGCGCTGGTCGGCGCACTGGCCCGTTGCCGGATTGATGCGGGCGGCCTCAAAGACCTCCTCCGGCTCCATATCCAGAAAGCGCAGGCGCATGGCGCGGTGGCCCATAATGCCTTCCATGTGGCCGCGTCCACCGCAGCCGCAGAAGCGCTCCTTGTCGTCCAGCGAGACGGTGGTGTGCCCACCCTCCCAGACGCCCTCCGCAAACGGGTAGCGGCCATAGCCAATGCCAATGCCGAGCGTCCACACGCGGATGATGCTGTCCAATTTGCCGTGCAGCGAGGCGAGCCCCGCCGCGCAGCCATCAGCATCGTTCAAAATCGTTACGGGTGCATGCAGGCCGCGGCTGCGAAGCTCATTGCTGATGAGCTCCTGGATACGTGCACCCTTGAGCTGGGGCAGGTTCGGGGCCTCTTCCACTACGCCGGCGCGGATCAGTCCGGGCAGCGCGACCCCCACCGCCTGGATGTCTGTACTGCCAGCCGCAGCGCCCAGTATCTGGTCGCAGACGGTGCTGACGAGCGCGTCGGTAGGGAGCTCCACCAGCGCATCCTGCTCGTCCACATCGGTCGGGAAGACATGCAACGATCCCACCAGGGTATGGTCGACGACAAGGCCTGCCTGAATATGCTCTGAAACTGTGACGCCGATGGTCTTTGCCATGTGATTTCCACCTTGCTTACTCGGATGAGTGGTCGGGTTTTTGCAAGCTGCTGAGACCGAAGATCAATCCCCGGACTTCAGTCGAACTTGCTGACCCGATTCAACCCGTTGAAAGCGGCAACTTTATAACATTCCGCGAGAGTTGGATAGTTGAACACCGTATCTACGAAATAATCCAGTGTTCCGCCCAAACTCATGACGGCCTGTCCGATGTGGACCAGCTCGCTCGCGCCCTCGCCAATAATGTGAACTCCCAGCAACGCATGAGTCATGCGGTGGAAGATCAGCTTCAGCCGGCCGGTGGTATCGCCGCGAATCTGGCCGCGGGCGATCTCGCGGTAGTAGGCCACGCCAACCTCGTAGGGAACGTCCTCTTCCGTCAGCTGCTCCTCGGTCTTGCCTAGGAAGCTGATCTCCGGAATGGTCCAGATGCCGTAGGGGTAGAAACTCGGGTTGGAGAGGATCGTATCGTCGCCAAAGGCCCGGGCAGCCGCCACGCGGCCCTGCTCCATCGAGACTGAGGCCAGCGACGGAAAACCGATTACGTCGCCCACGGCATAGATATTCGGCACCTTGGTACGGAAGTCTTTGTCCACCGGGATACGTCCGCGCGAGTCCGAATCGATCCCAACCGCGCCCAGGTTCAGCTCGTCTACGTTGCCCTGGCGGCCGACGGCGTACAGCAGCGCATCGCCCTGGACCTTCTTCTTCGATTCCAGGTTGGCCACGACGGTGCCGTCCGGCATCTCTTCGACCGACTCCACCTCTTCGTTCAACCGCATGGTGACGCGCGAGTCGCGCAAGTGGTAGCTCAGTGCCTCGACGATCTCCTGGTCGGCAAACTCCAGCAGCCGGGGGCGGCGCTCAATCAGCGTCACACGGACACCCAGCGCCGAGAACATACAGGTATATTCCACCCCGATGACGCCGCCGCCGACCACAATCAGCGTCTTCGGCAGGGCTGGCAGGTCCAGCACCAAGTCGGAGTTGATGATGCTGCGCCCGTTAATCGGCACCTTGGTCGATGCTGCCGGTTTGGTCCCGGTAGCGATCAGGATGCTTTTGGCCTCGTAGATCGTAGAGCCCTTGGAGTTGGTGACCTTGACGTGGGTGGAATCTTCAAACGAGGCGACCCCCACCAGCATCTCGATGTTATTGCGGGAGAGCTGGGCTTCGGTGACGTCAATCTCGGTCTTGATGACGTGCTGCACCCGGAAGGCCAGGTCGGCCATGGTGATGCGTTCCTTCACCCGGTAGTTCATCCCGTAGATGGACTTGTAGTTGTAGCCGGAGAGGTGGAGCACCGCCTCACGCATGGTCTTCGAGGGGATAGTGCCGGTGTTGATGCAGGCGCCGCCAACGACCTCGCGCATCTCCACCAGGGCTACTTTTTTGCCAAGTTTTGCGCCATAGATGGCTGCCCGTTGTCCTGCAGGGCCGGAGCCGATAACGATGAGATCGTACACACTACTCATAGAGGCTTGCTCGTGCGCCGTAAGCTTCCGGCGGTCGGTTTTAGGGGCGATTGCACAACCCGTGAGCGTATCGGCAACAGTGCCGGATTCGGTGGTTCTACCATCCTGCGTATGCCTAGAAACTACCACAGACGCCGGGCTGAACCCTACACCGCCCCGCGCTGCACCGACTGCTCTGGCCCTACACTGGAGAAGTGCAACGCTATGCGATTACAACTCGAGCCCAATACGGCGGTTCTGAAGAGTATCGGCTGAGATCGGTAGTCCATGAGGCCTCCCGGTGGGCCGCAGAAGGCATCAACTTCCTTCAGGTACGAGAGAAAGACCTTCATGCCGGAGAACTGGTCCAGCTGGTGCGCCAGATCCTCGCGGCCGTCCGGCCTGGGAGCACTCGGGTACTCGTGAACAGCCGAGTCGACGTCGCGCTGGCCGCCGGAGCCGATGGCGTGCACCTTACCTCCGCTCCGGGCGAACTCACCTCCCGGCAGGTCCGCCAGATCTATCAATCCGTTGCCGCCCCGGCCCCGTACATCAGCGTCTCCTGCCACTCTTTGAAGGACGTCCAAGCTGCCGCGAGCATGGGCGCAGATTGCATCCTCTTCGGGCCAGTCTTCGGCAAAGTCATTGAGGGATTTGAAGTTACCCCAGCCATTGGACTGGAACAGCTCCAGGCAGCCTGCCAGGCAGCCGCCGGAGTCACCGTCTTCGCCCTGGGCGGAGTAACCCAGCAAAACGCGTCAGCCTGCATTCAGGCCGGTGCTACCGGGATTGCGGGGATTCGTCTCTTTGCAGAAATTCCCTCAGAAAACTCACTCTAAGGCTCAAGAAACTGGCGGGCGAGCTGGTCCAGCAAACTGCCCGTTCCATCGCACAGACCGCTATGCACCGGCGATGGCTGGATGATGGTGCTGCGTGGCGAGACCAGCCAGTGGAAGCGCTCCCGCTGGCTCAGCCGCGCGATCGGTCCAGCGGTAAGGTCTCCCGCAGCAATCTTCGGAATAGCCTCCAGATGCTGGCGCACCAGGTCCAGATCAATCGCCGGCCATAACGCCCGCAGGCGCGACTCGTCGAGCTGGATACGGGCCTCCAGAAAGCGCTGCTGCAGGCAGAAGACCAGCACGCCGGCGTTGATGAACTCCGCACGCTCGACGCGCGGCACGACGCGGATGAGGGCGTAATCAAATGAGTTCGGCGCGGACACGCAGTGCCTCCTGGACGAAGCTGGATGAACCATTGAGACGGCGGGTAAGCAGCTCGACATACTCCTCGCGCCGGGCCGCAGGACTTTCGTCCTCTCCCTCGCCCAGCAGCCATTCGTCCGGCACCATGGCGAGAATTCCGGTCAACACGGCAGGAGTGATACGAGCCTTTGCAGCAGCGTCAGCCGCCTGCAGATCGCTCGCCCACGGCAGCAGAACGTGATGGCTCACCTCGGGGAAGGCGGACTCCACCTTGCGTGAGGCGTTGGGCCAATCGTGCTGCCAGTAGAGCGCCGCGCCATGGTCAATAAAGTAAAGTTGGCGATGCCAGCTCAGCAGATTGGCATTGCGCGCCGTGCGATCCACGTTGCTCACGAAGCTATCGAACCACACCGCCAGCGAGGCGATCGCCGGATCCGCGTGATCCCCTGCTGCGGGATCGAACATCGTTGAGCCCGGCAGATAATCCAGCGCCAGATTCAGCCCAACGCTGCGCCGAATCAGATCGCGAATCTCCTGATCCGGCTCGTTGCGTCCGAAGGCGCCGTCCAGCTCCACAAAGACCAGCTCCGGAACCTTCAGGCCAATGGCACGCGCAATCTCACCGGCAACCAACTCCGCCACCAGCGCCAGCGGACCCTGCCCTGCCCCGCGAAACTTCAACACATACAGGCCAAGATCGTCGGCAGCGATGATTGCCGGCAGCGAGCCGCCTTCGCGCAGTGCCGTGATGTATTGTGTCGCCCGAACCGTACGCAGCATCTGGATCGCTTCCTTACTAACCCTAGCCAACACTTCGCCCTAGTGTAGCGGCTGGACGGTTCAGCGGCGTTAGCCCGGTCGTTGCCCTACCGTGCGGCCGAATAAAACCGCGCAAAGAGAAACTCTTGCCGCAAGGGGTGCGTCTGTACACGCGTTGGAGGAGAACCACTATGTCGAACTGGAAGTTGAAACCCCTCGCACTGATCACCCTCAGCGGCTTGCTGCTGGCAGCCCCCGCTGTCTCCGCATGGTCCCAGCCACTTTTATTGCAGCCCGGCCCACCCCCTGGCGGCGGCAGAATGGGCGGTCCCACGCTGGAAATGCTCACCACCCGGCTGAAGCTCACCGACGATCAGCAGACCAAACTCAAGCCCATCCTCGCCGAACGCGACGACAAGATGAAGGCCCTCCGCGCGAACGATTCCATGGAGATGCAGGACCGCATGGCCGCCATGATGAAGATCCGCACCGACGTCGACGGCAAGATCACAGCCATCCTCACCGACGACCAGAAGGCCGAATACACCAAGATGAACGAAGAGATGCGACAACGCCGCGGCCAGGGTGGACCGCCCCCGCAGTAGAGCATTTGAAATTGCAATAACAAGGTCATGGAGCCTCTTTGTTATACTTGTCATACACGAGGAGGCTCCATGGCAATGTTGGCAGTACGTCTGGATTCCGAGATGGAAGCAGAACTCACGAAGCTGGCCCTTACCACCGGTCGCAGCAAGAGCTACTACGTGAAGGAAGCCCTCGCCTCGTTCCTTGAAGACCGTGCCGACTACCTGCTCGCTTTAGCAGCTCTTGAGCGGCAGGAATCCCGAACCAGCCTTGCGGATGTAAGGCGAGAGCTTGGTCTTGAGCGTTGAGCGCAAGCACCTCAAAGATCTGGCACATTGAATTCCTGGCTACAGCCAAGCGGCAGCTTGGGAAGCTCGACAAGCCCTGGCAGGCTGCAATCCTTGACTATTTGGAAGATGAGGTCGCTGCCTTGGACGATCCTCGGACTCGAGGCAAGGTATTACACGGTGACAAACAAGGACTTTGGCGGTATCGGGTAGGCAATTACCGAATCATTTGCGAGATTCTGGACGCGAAGTTAGTCATTGCAGCAGTGACCATCGGCCATCGAAAAGACGTCTACAAATAAGTCATTTGAATACCTAAAAGCCCTCAATGCCTTGTCTTTCAATTCCCCTGCCACTGGTCAGGATTCCGCCGTATTCGCTGCAACCCCGTAGCTGCTACTCTTAACCTGTGCTCATTACCCCGATCCAACTCGTAGATGAACCATTACTCTTTGCCGAATCAATTGAGCCGGGGGTGCTGGAGTACGCTCCAGACCTGCGCCAGGTAGGACCGATGAAGGTGCAGGGACAAGCCGACCTGCTCATTGAGCATCGCGGAGCCAGCGACCATGTGGACGATATCCGCGTCCGCGCTGACTATAAAGCCGATTTTGAGATCCTCTGCGCTCGCTGCGTGGAGCCGGTCGCCGTCCCCGTCCAGGGCCGCTTTGACCTCATCTTTCGACCCGAAAGTGCAGATGCTGACTCCGGCGAACGTGCCATTACCGAAGATGAGACTGAAATAGGGTATTATGGAGACAGCGGGCTTTTGCTTGAGGATGTGGTGCTTGAGCAGGTGCTTCTTTCCCTGCCCTCTCGAACCCTCTGTAAGGCGGACTGCCAAGGGCTGTGCCCGCGCTGTGGCCAGAATTTGAACGGTGCCAAATGCAGTTGCGATGCAACTGCGGCCGACCCGCGATGGAATGCGCTGGCCGGATTGGCTGACAAGTTCGTCCAGTAGAAGCTACTGGCTGGTATAGGTACTGTCTCGCTGTGAAGCGAAGATTTTTTTGAAGCATCTGAAAGGGACACTGCAATGCCTAATCCAAAACGGCGCCACTCCAAACGACGGACTGCTCTGCGCCGCAGCCACGACTTCCTGACCCCCACCGGTCTCTCCATCTGCACCAACTGCCAGGAGCGTAAGCTCCCCCACCGTGCCTGCCGCAAATGCGGTGAGTACAAGGGCCGCGCAGTTCTCGCAGTCAAAGAAGCAAGCTAAGTACTAACTGACTCAGATCCCCAGAGAACTCGAAGGCTGATGCCGATAGACATCGTGGTCGACGCAATGGGTTCCGACAAGGCCCCCGAACCTGAAGTTCGCGGGGCCGTACTTGCGTGCCGTCAACTGGACGTCCGCGTCCACCTCGTTGGCCCTGAAGACGTCATTCGCCCAGTCCTCCGTCAGGCACTCCGCGGACAGCACCTACCCATCTTTGTCGTACCCGCCAGCGAGTGGATCAGCATGGACGATAAGGCCGCGCAGGCTGTCCGCTCCAAGCGCGACTCCTCCATGCGCGTTGGCCTCAAGATGGTGCGCGAAGGCCGTGCAGCTGGCTTCTTCACCGCCGGCAACACTGGTGCCGCCATGGCCACCGCCAAGATGGTTTTGGGGATGCTCTCCGGCGTGGAGCGCCCCGCTCTCGCAACCATCCTCCCCACCATTCACCACTCTCCGTCTCTGCTGCTGGATGTAGGTGCCAACGTCGATAGCGACCCCGACAATCTCGTCCAGTTCGCCGTCATGGGCCACATGTACGCGCAGAACGTCCTGAAGATCGTCAACCCGCGCGTGGGCCTGATGTCCATCGGGGAAGAAGATTCCAAGGGCAACGCCCTCACCCGCGATACGCTGCCGCTGCTGCGCGAGCTTGGTCAGCAGGGCAAGATCAACTTCAAGGGCAACGTCGAAGGCCGTGATCTGTTCAACGGAAACGCCGACGTCGCCGTCTGCGATGGCTTCGTGGGCAACGTCGCGTTGAAGTCCATCGAGGGCATCGGCAAGCTGGTCGCCATCCTGCTTCGCGAATCGCTCAAGAGCACCGTCACCTCGCAGGTCGGCGCGCTGCTCTCCCGCAAAGCCTTCAACGAGTTCAAGAAGCGGCTCGACTACTCCGAGTACGGGGGCGCGCCGTTGCTGGGTGTTCGCGGAGTCTGCATCGTAGGCCACGGCTCCTCGAACGAGAAGGCCATCATGAACGGCATCCGCGTCGCCGCCGAGTTCGCCCAGGCCGAAGTCAACTCCGGCATCGAAGCCGCCCTGCGCAGCTAAGCTCGATTCAAGCCGACTCCGACTCCGAAGATCAGTCCGCGTACTGCTGCGTCTGCGGCAGATCGTCATAGTCGGACTCAACATCCGAACCATAGCTGGATCCGTATCCAGAGCTGTAGTTCGAGTAGCCCGCTTCGAACTCCGAAGAAGCATCCACAGCATTGCTGAACCGCCGGCTCAACGCCGCATCCGACTTGCGCTGCACCGGCACATCCTCTACATCCTCTACCTCGGAGTGCAGGTACCTCTGCGCATCCGGATCGTAGCCAAAGTCCGCTGCCGGGGTGTAGAGCACGTATTGGTTCTTGCCCAGCGACTTCGCCCGGTACATCGCCACCTCGGCGCGCGTCAGCAGGTCTTCCACCGTACCGGCCGTCTCCGGATAGTACGCCGCACCCAGCGAGCAGGAACACTCCACCCGCTTGCCGTTCAACTGCATCGGCTCGCGCAGAATCGCCACCAGCGTCGCTGCGGCGTGGCGAATATCGATCTCCAGCATCATATCTGGCATCAGCACGATAAACTCGTCGCCATCCAGCCGCAGCACCGAGTCCGTCGCTCGAATCGCACCCCGCAACCGGCCGGCCGTCGCTCGCAGCACCTGGTCGCCGGTCGCACGTCCATACACGTCGTTCACATGCTCAAACGCATCCAGGTTCACGTGGAAGACCGCCACCCGTGTGCCGTAGCGGTCGCCGCGGGCGATGGCCTGCTGGATGCGGTCGTCCAGCAGCCGATGGTTGGGTAAGCCGGTCAGCGTATCGTGCTGCGACTGGTGCAGCAGGTCCAGCTCGGCGCGCTTCCGGTCGGTGATGTCGCTGGCCGTAATCGCCAGGCCGTCCTCCAGCTTGGTCACCTGGTGTCGCATCCACGGGCTGTACGGGTCGTACGGCTCCAGCGCGAACTCATGCACCAGCGGCTTGCCGGTATGCACTACTTGGCGATACTGCTGGAACAGCCGACCCGCCGGGTCGATGGGCAGCGTCAGCGTCAGGCGCGCCCCCACCACCTCACTGCTGCGCTTCAACAGCAATTTCTCTGCATTCGGGTTGATGTAGGTAAACAAAAAATCTTCAATCGCGCCATCCGGAGAACGCAGCGCATCCAGCAGGATAAAGGCGTCCTCCGTACTCTGCGTCGCCGCCAGAAAGCGGGTCTCGTTGCGCCGCAAGACCTCCGACGTAAAGTCCAGCTCCCGCGACTTCGATAGAAGCATTGGCAGCAGGAATGGCAGCAGAAACGCTGTCAGCAGCGCCAACACTGCACCAAACAGTGAGGCCTGACCCACCAGCGCCGTGTACATCCCATCCACAATCGCCGCCGACAGCAGGCAGCAAAGCCCGGCGATGGTCGTGCAGGCAGTCAGCGCGATCAGGGTCCAGCGAAACGGAATCTTCTGCCCGGCGGTGCTGAGAAAGGACGCCAGCGTCGCCGCGATGGCCAGACAGCTCAATCCGATAAACACATCTTCCACCCGCTGCATCAACAGGGTCGTCCGAACCGAAAACAGAAGGAGATTCAGAACGTGCATTGGCGGGGCCATCCGGAGGACTGCATCCGGGGCGCAACTATCAATCGGCAGAATAGATGATGCCAGTGAAACAAGGGGCTGCATGGGGTGACTTATCACCTCGTGGAGCTCGGAACCGAGAATGAATGTTGCCAATTTACCATTTTAGGAAACGCAATATTTTGCGTACTAGCGTGGCTTTCAGGACAAAGGCTTTGCCCACAGACATTTCTCACGGGTCGTCTGCCTCGGCAGAGCATCCAACTCCCTATGACGAAGGATTGGACCGCAGCAGATATTCCTGAGCAAACCGGCCGAAGGGTGCTGATTACCGGCGCAAATAGCGGAATCGGCTTCCATACCGCGCTGAAGCTGGCGCGCAAGGGTGCCAACGTGGTCCTCGCCTGCCGCGACCGCGATCGCGGTGAGCGCGCGCTGAAACGAATCCAGGCCGAGGCCCCCGGGGCTCAACTGCAGCTCGTCATCCTCAACCTCGCCTCCCTCGCCAGCATCCAGCAGGTCGCCGCGGAGGAGCTCGACCGGGGCCTGCCGCTGGACCTGCTCATCAACAACGCCGGCGTTATGGCCCCACCCAAACGGCTGGAGACACAGGACGGCTTCGAGCTGCAGTTCGGTACCAACGTCATCGGCCACTTCGCCCTTACCGGACTGCTGTTGCCCGGGCTTGAACGCGCTGCCGCCAAAGCCACCTCGCAGGCCGAACGCCCGCGCGTTGTCACCGTCGCCTCCATCGCCCACAAACGCGGTCGCATCCACTTCGCTGACCTGCAGTCCAAACAGACCTATAGCCCCATGGCCGCCTACCAACAATCCAAGCTGGCGGACCTGATGTTCAGTCTGGAGATGGAGCGCCGCCTGGTCGCAAAGGCCTCCGGTGTCATCAGCATCGCCGCACATCCGGGTGTCGCAGAGACCAGCCTCTTCAAAATAGGCTCCGGAAAAGGTATCGCCGGCGTCGCCGAACGGCTGCTCCAGACGACGCTCGGAGCGCTCTTCAACAGCGACGCTGAAGGCGCTCTGCCAACCCTCTACGCAGCCACCGCACCTGACGCAGTCGGCGGAGGCTACTACGGCCCGCAGGGCTTCCAGGAGATGCGCGGCGGCGACGTAGGCAAAGCCATCGTCTCTGACCAAGCTGAAGATGCAGCAACAGCCGCACAGCTTTGGAATGCCTGCGAAGATCTCTCCGGAGTGCACTACCTATAGCTAAGCTGCTTTGAGCACAGGCAATGGTTTCACCCTCGTACGTTTCTTGTGCGAAGCCTCCCACAGGTCTCGCTGAATCTGCAGCCGAAGCCAGAAGTCTGCCTCTGTCTTGAAGGCTTCGGAGATACGGAGCGCCATATCTGCCGAGATCGCAGCCTTGCCATTCAGCACACGAGAGAGCGCCACACGCGTCACTCCCATATGTCGCGCAACTTCGGTAATTGAGCGGCCGTCAAGGTAGTTCGCGAGGATGCGGCCGGGATGGACAGGATTATGCATCATGAGCTTGCTTCCTTTCGTTAGTGGTAGTCACGGTAATCCACCAAAATTGCGTCCTCCCCGTCGAAGGTAAAGATGAGGCGCCAGTTTCCGTTGACACTGACCGCCCAATGTCCGGCGAGTTCACCTGTCAGTGCATGCCATTGCCATCCAGGGATATTCATCTCCTGCGGCTTCTTCGCAATATTCAGAACTGCAAGCTGCTCTTCCAGCTTTCCAGCATGTTTCGGCTGGATACCCGCCTTCGTTCCCTTTGCGAAGAAGGCTGCCAGACCTTTGTGCCGAAAACTGCAAATCATATGTAGTGTATAGCGTGACGCTACAGATTTGTAAAGCCATTGAACGCAATCTTCCAGCTTCGACGGTGCTACTCTACTCCGAGTCGAAGAAGCACCAGCTTACGACCTTGGAGTTTATGTGAAGACGAGCAATCTCAATCGTTGGTTCGCATTTTCAGTACTATTGTTGACCATCGCTCTCCACGCGCAGCAAAACCTCCCCCTCGCCCTCAAGAAGCAGATCGACGCAGCCATCCAGCAGCAGATGGAGAAAACCGGCGTCCCCAGCGCGACCGTAGGTGTCGTGCAGGACGGCAAGATCATCTACACGGCTGCCTTCGGCCTCGCGCAGACCGGCTCACTCGATGGCTCCGGCCGCCGCATCGGTGCCACGCCGGAGATGCACTACGCCGTCGGCTCCATCTCCAAACAATTCACCTCGGCCTGCATCCTGCTGCTCGCCGAAGACGGCAAGCTGACCCTCGACGACCCGGTCAGTAAGTGGTTCCCCAACCTCACCCGCGCCAGCGAAGTCACCGTCCGCAACCTGCTCACCCACACCAGCGGCTACGAGGACTACGCTCCGCAGGACTACACCATTCCCGCCTGGACCAAACCCACCCAGCCCATCTCCGTCGTGCAGGAGTGGGCTGGCAAGCCGCTCGACTTCGATCCCGGCACCAAATGGCAGTACAGCAACACCAACTTCGTCCTCGCCGGGCTGATCGTCGAAAAGGCCAGCGGTATGCCCTTCTGGCGCTTCCTGCAGACCCGCGTCCTGCGTCCGCTCAACCTGCCGGACGTCCTCAATCTCGACACCGATCGCGATCGTATGGAGCCGCTCGGCTACATGCGTAACGCCATGGGCCCGCTGCGCCCTGCCACTCTTGAAGCTCCCGGTTGGTACTTCGCCGACGGTGAACTCGCCATGCCCGTCGCCACCCTGCTGCACTGGGACATCAGCATCATCAACCAATCGCTGCTCACCCCGGCGTCCTACCAAAGCCTCGTAGACAACATGAGGCTCAAGGATGGCAAACCCACCGGCTACGGCCTCGGCGTTAGCGTCGGCGTGCGCGACGGCCACCGCTTCATCGCCCACACCGGCGAGGTCGGCGGCTTCGTCGCAGCCAACGCCATCTTCCCTGACCAGAAGGTAGCCATCGCAGTCCTCACTAACCAGGAGGCCAGCCCCGCTGCAGCCCTCATCCAACGCGCCGTCGCCGCATTGGTACTGCCGGCCGCAGCCGCTCAGCCAGCCACAGACAACACGGCAATGGAGTCGCAGGTCAAAGCCATCCTCATGGGCTTGCAGACGGGAAAACTCGACCGCTCTCTGCTCACGGACAACTGCAGCTTCTACTTCTCTAAAGAGACCATCGGAGACTTTCAAACCAGCCTCGCCCCACTCGGCACCATCACCACCGTTACGCAAAACTTCGAGCAGCTACGCGGCGGCATGACCCAGCGCGGCTTTACTGCAACCTTCAGCAACGGCGCTAACGTAACCGTCTCCACCTACATGACGAAGGACGGCAAGTTCGAGCAGTTTCTGGTCGACGGCAAGAGTTAATTCCACACTTAAAATACAAAGGCCGCGCATAGGATGCGCGGCCTTTGTATTTGTAACCGTTTCCGTTACGCCTTGCCAGCTAACTGCCGCAGCACATACTGCAGGATGCCGCCGTGCTGGTAGTAGAGGATCTCCTGCGGGGTATCGATCCTTACCATCGCTGAGAACTCCTTGGTCTTGCCCAGGTCGTCCTCCGCTATCACGGTGACGATCTTGCCGTCGGCAAACTTACCATCCAGCATCGCCTTCAGCTCGCCTTTTTCAGCACCGATGCGAAAGACCTCTTCGCCCGTCAGTAGTAGCGACTCGACATTATCCTCCGGCATAAACTGCAGTGGCAGAATCCCCATCCCCACCAGGTTGGAGCGGTGGATACGCTCGTAGCTCTCCGCGATCACGAAGCGGATACCCAGCAGGCGCGGGCCCTTGGCAGCCCAGTCGCGCGACGAGCCAGAGCCGTACTCTTTACCCGCCAGAATCGCCAGCGGAGTGCCACGCTCTGCATACGCCACCGACGCGTCATAGATCGACATCGGCATGTCCTCCGGCAGCAGGCGCGTCACGCCGCCCTCCGTACCCGGAGCCAGCTTGTTGCGCAGACGAACGTTAGCGAACGTGCCGCGCACCATCACCTCATGGTTGCCGCGACGGCTGCCGTAGCTGTTGAAGTCCGCCGGCTTCACGCCATGATCCGTCAGGTACTTCCCTGCCGGACCGTTGAGCTTGATCGAGCCCGCAGGAGAAATATGGTCCGTCGTTACGGAGTCGCCCAGCACTGCCAACACCCGCGCGCCGTGGATATCTTCCACCGGTGCAGGAATAGCCGTCATGCCGTCGAAGTACGGAGCCTTGCGGATGTACGTCGAATCCGGCTCCCATCCATACGTATCGCCTTCGGGGAACTTCAACTGCTGCCAGTTTTGGTCGCCGTCCGATACGGTGCTGTATTGGTGGCGGAACATCTCCGAATCAATCGAGCTCTCGACCGTCGCCAGCACCTCGGCCTGCGTCGGCCAAATGTCCTTCAGGAACACCGGCTGCCCGGCCTTGTCCTTGCCCAGCGGCTGCGTCGCAAAGTCGTGGCTGATGTGTCCGGCCAGTGCATACGCCACCACCAGTGGAGGACTCATCAGGTAGTTCGCCCGCACCTCGGGGGAGATGCGCCCTTCAAAATTACGATTGCCCGAGAGCACCGACACCGCAACCAGGCCGTGATCGTCAATCGACTTGCTGACGTCCGTCGGCAGCGGGCCCGAGTTGCCGATACACGTCGTGCAACCGTACCCCACCACCTGGAAGCGCAGCGCATCCAGATACTGCATCAGCCCAGCCTTCACGTAGTAGTCCGTCACCACGCGAGAGCCCGGTGCCAGCGAAGTCTTCACCCACGGCGGTGTGCTCAGGCCTTTCTCCACCGCCTTCTTCGCCAGAAGCCCAGCCGCGATCATCACGTAGGGATTCGAAGTATTCGTACAGCTCGTAATCGCCGCAATCACAATGCTGCCATGATCGAGGTACGGATCAGGGTCCACGCCAAAGCGCGCACGAATCGACGTCGGTGGAGCGTTCAGCACAGGAATCGTCGCCGTACCACCTGTTCCGTCCAGCGTGATCACCGGCACCAGGGGCGCCTCTACAATCGGCGCAGCCGAACCGACGCTGCCCGTCACGTCGCCGTAGGCCGAGGCATTGCCGCCCTCACCCTCCCAGCGAACCATCTGCCGCGCAGCACCTTTGTTTCCGCTGGGGCCTAGCAGGCCCGGCAACTGCTCCTTGAAGCTGGTCGGCACCTCTGTTAGCAGTACGCGATCCTGTGGCCGCTTCGGCCCAGCCACCGACGGTACTACCGTGGAGAGGTCCAGCGACAGCGTCGCCGTATACTCTGCTTCCGGCGAATCTGCCGAGTGGAACATGCCCTGCTCGCGGTAGTACGCCTCCACCAGAGCAATCTGCTCGTCCGTACGACCCGTCAGCCGCAGGTAACGCAGCGTCTCCGTATCGACCGGGAAGATGCCGCACGTCGCACCATACTCGGGAGCCATATTCGCAATCGTTGCGCGATCAGCCAGCGGCAGCTCGGCGATTCCGGGGCCATAGAACTCCACAAACTTTCCGACTACTCCGAGCTTGCGGAGCGCCTGGGTAATCGTCAGCACCAGGTCGGTCGCCGTGGTGCCTTCCTGCAGCTTGCCGGTCAGGCGATAGCCCACCACCTGCGGCACCAGCATCGACACCGGCTGGCCCAGCATGGCAGCCTCGGCTTCAATGCCGCCAACGCCCCAACCCAGCACGCCCAGGCCATTCACCATGGTCGTATGCGAGTCCGTACCCACCAGCGTGTCGGGATACGCCGTGACCGTGCCGTCCGCATCCGGCGCAGTCGTAAATACGACCCGCGCCAGATACTCCAGGTTCACCTGGTGACAGATACCCATGCCCGGCGGCACAGCCGAGAAGTTGTTGAACGCCGTCTGGCCCCACTTCAGAAACGCGTACCGCTCGCGATTGCGCTGGAACTCCAACGCTGCGTTCAGGTCGTACGCGTTCACCGTGCCAAACTCGTCCACCTGCACCGAGTGGTCGATCACCAGCTCCGCAGGCTGCAGCGGATTAATCTTCTCCGGATTGCCACCCAGCAGCCGCATTGCATCGCGCATCGCAGCTAGATCGACGATCGCCGGTACGCCGGTAAAGTCCTGCATCAGCACGCGCGCGGGCATGTAGGCGATCTCGCGCGAGGGCTCCGCCTTGGGGTCCCACGTCGCCAAAAATTTAATGTCGTCTGCTGTCACCGTCCGGCCATCTTCATGGCGCAGCAGGTTCTCCAGCAGGATGCGAAGGGAGAATGGCAGCCGCGTCAGGCTGATCCCGGCGGACTCCAATGCCTTCAAACGGAAGAGGTTGACCGTGCTTCCACCGCTGGTCAGGGTTGCGGCGGACTTGAAAGAATCCAGATGCTCAGTGCTCATAGATACGTCCTCGATGCGCTTTAGTGGCGCGGTTGGGAGGCCTGCGAGGAATTCGCGGCAGGCAGGGAGAAAAGGGTAGCAGAATCGGGCGGAGAGAGGCTAGCAGCAGACGAGGCTAGTTGCAGATAGGAGAGCGTCCACGATCGTGGTGACCATGGCGGAAGCGCTTGAGGAAGGCGAGAAGGCGCAGTCTCATGCGATGATTCTACCGCCGCCCTATGTGCCAGGTCGAGCGTTTTGAAGCAGAAGAGATTCGGAGGTTCACGAATGCGTTTTCCAATGCGTCTTGCTGGACGAATATTCACCCTTGCCCTGCTCGTCACCAGCATCCCCGCCACCGCTCTGTACGCAGAGACCAAATCGCCAGCAGCACTCGCGAAGGCCGCAGCGACAGTAGACCCGCAGGACAAGAATTCGCTCCGCATCTACTTCGCCGACGTCGAAGGCGGACAAGCCACACTCTTTGTCACTCCCCTCGGCGAGAGCCTGCTCATCGACACCGGCTGGCCCGGCTTCGATAGCCGCGACGCCAACCGCATCGACGCCCTCTGCGACCGCGCCGGCATCCACAAGATCGACACCGTCCTGCTCACCCACTACCACGACGACCACGTCGGAGGCGTCAAGCAGCTCGCCGCTAAGATCCCAATCGGCCGCTTCATCGACCATGGTGAAAATCGCGAAGCCAGCGACGCCGCGCAGAAGAACTACGCTGCCTATCGCGACGTTCTGCTCACCTCCCACGCAGCACATCAGGTTGTGAAGGTGGGCGACCTGCTCCCCATCAAGGGCTTCCGCGCCGAGGTCGTCAGCGCCGACGGCAACCTGCTCGCCACGCCGCTCACCGCTGGCGGCGCAGGCAAACCCAACCCCGCCTGTGAACGCACCGCCACCCGCCCCCTCGAAGACAGTG
This sequence comes from Granulicella sp., assembly GCA_025359825.1. Taxonomy (GTDB): domain Bacteria; phylum Acidobacteriota; class Terriglobia; order Terriglobales; family Acidobacteriaceae; genus Edaphobacter. The sequence continues at coordinate 8,008 of JANYER010000428.1, read as the reverse complement.
AGAACGACCGCTCCATCGGCCTCATGATCACCTTCGGCAAGCTCCGCATTCTCGATCTCGGCGACCTCACCTGGGCCAACGAGCGGCCCCTCATGTGTCCCATCGACAAGCTGGGACGCGTCGACGTTTATATCGTCAGCCACCACGGCATGGACCGCAGCGGCAGCGAGGCCCTGGTCGACGCCATCGCTCCCCGCGTCGCCATTATGGATAACGGTGCCACCAAAGGCGCCTCCCAGCCCGCCTGGGACGCACTCGCAAAGTCGCCCCGCATCGCCGACGGCAGCGGCCAGCTCTGGCAGCTCCACACTGCAATCCAGAGCGACGCCGCACACAACGTCCCCGACGCCCGCATCGCCAACCTGCCGTCCACTCCGGAGAAGGATGCTGGACACTCGCTACAGATCACCGCGCGTAAAGACGGCAACTTCGCTGTCACCAACCAGCGCACTGGCGCAACCGTACAGTATGCCGCGCAATAGCCACGCTTGGTTGGCAAGTAAGTAACGTAGAATCTGTAGGTTCGAAGCGGCAGACCAACGGCAGACCAACGGCAGGCCGACAGCAGACCGGCAAAGCACGACTCTGCATCTCAATACGTGTTGTTAAGCAGTAGGAACGAGGGCACGGCGATGACCACCAAGCGACGGACATACTTTCTTACCATGGGCCTGGCCGTAGCAACATTGGCTATAACGGTAGGCTGCCACCAGAGCGTTCTGGCCTCTGGACAGACCCAGAATCCATCCCAGCAGCAGCCCCAGGACGATGGCCCAGACCCCGCAGACGTCAATATGGCCCCGGTCGACGGCATACCAGCCGCTTCTCCCGCACAACAGCCAGCTCAGTCCCAGCAACAGAACGTCTACGCCCAGCCCGCCCAACCCGCACAGCAGCAGCCCCAGCAAAGCGTCGTGAACGAGAGCCAGCGTCAGGCGGACGTCTACGCTCAACAGGGTCAGCAAAACGCACCCATCGAACGTCGTGACCCGAACCAGAACTCCCAGAGCTACCCCCAACAGGACAATCAGCAGGGAAATCCGAACGATCAGAGCTACAACCAGGACGATAACTACGATCAGGATGCCAACGGCCAGCCGCTCGAAGCCGACCAGCCGCCTCCGCCGCTACCCAGCTACGATCAGCCAGAAGCTCCCTATCCCGACTATCTCTGGACCCCCGGATACTGGAGCTGGACTCCCTACGGCTACTACTGGGTTCCCGGAGCATGGTGCTCCGCCCCCTACCAGGGCGCCCTCTGGACCCCCGGTTACTGGGGCTACTACGGCAACCGCTACCGCTTCCACCGCGGCTTCTGGGGCCTCTACATCGGCTTCTACGGCGGCATTAACTACGGCTACGGCTACTACGGCTCCGGCTACCGCGGTGGCTATTGGAACGGTCCGCACTTCTACTACAACCGATCCGTCAATCGCATCAACGTAACCCGCATCACCAATGTCTATAACCGCACCGTCATCGTGAATAACGTGACCGTCAATCGCGTCTCGTACAACGGCGGACGCGGTGGTCTGCAGGCACGTCCTATGCCGGCGGAGTTGGCCGCCATGCGCGCGCCCCGCACCCCGCCGATGACGTCGCAGATCCGTGTTCAGCGCGACGCCAGCCAGAACCGTCAGCAGTTCTTCAACAATAACCGTGGCCGTCCCGCCATCGTCGCGGCACCCCGCCCCATCGTCGCGGATAAAGGCATCCAGCGGCCTATGCCGATCGCCCAGCCGCGCCCCAACCAGGGCCAGCAAGGCCGTCCCGGAGACTTCAACCGCCCCGGCCAATCGAATGGCCAGCCCGGCCAGATAGGACGCCCAGGTCAGGACAATCGCCCCGGTCAACCCGCAATTCAACCCACGCCCGGACAAGGCGTACGTCCCGGACAAGACAATCGTCCAGGCCAACCGGCTATTCAGCCCGGTCAGGGCACTCGCCCAGGCCAGGAGAATCGCCCCACCCAGCCCAACGTGCAACCCGGAATCCGCCCCGCACCCGGCAACCCCGAGGCACGGCCTACGCCGCAGCAGCCTCAGGTCCAACCCGCTCAGCCGCAGCAGCCGCAGACCCGGCCTATGCCCATTCCAGAGATGCGGCCAAGGCCCAGCCAACCTCAGACCCAGCCGACTCCCCAGCAAGAGGTAAGACCCACACAGCCGCAACAACAGATCCGGCCGCAGCCGGAGAACAGGCCCATGCCGCAGCTAGAGGCACGACCGCAGCAGCCTCGTCAGCAAGAGGTTCGGCCACAGCAGGAGATGAGGCCGCAACCCCAACCCCAACAACAGCCCCGCCCGCAACAGGAGGTCAGACCCCAACCCCAGCCGCGCCAGCAGGAAGTTCGTCCGCAGCCGCAGCCTCGACAAGAAGCCCGGCCAGCTCCGGCTCCCGCTCCGCGCGCAGAGGAGAAGCCCCGCTAAACTTCTCACCAACGCCTCAAACAAAAAAGCCCAGTCAGCACCGGAAACACTCCGGAACTGACTGGGCTTTTCTACCTTCTTCACAAACTACTAAGCCAGATCGGCATCCTGCCAGGTGTGATCACACGCCTCGCACCGCCAAAGATTTGTTGGCTCCACTGACTCCAGCAGCGGGTCCACCGCGCCACACGCCGGACATACCGACTCAGGAAACAACGCATCCTCCGCCGATACGGTTCCCAGCGCATTTGGACGCGAAAGGATCAGCTCTGCCGACTGCGCATCCGCCGGCCCAACGATCAGCCGTGGCGTATCAATCGCACCAATCTCCGACGTAGGCACCACGCTCTGGATCCCAGCCGAGCTCAACACGCTCTGCGCCAGCAAAGCATCTTCCATGTCTGTGAACTCGAAGATGCAATCCTCCGGCGCGTTGGCCGCAAAGCCATGCAGCGCCGTCTCCGCCTCGACCGCCTCAACCTGCTCCTTTGCAACCTGGGCCGCCGGTAGAGTGAGATGACGCCGCGCAAACTCCGCCGTCAGCGCCTGCTGCGCCGTCTCGGTCAGGTCGCCCATGGTGGCCGCCAGCGTCTCCAACTCGTCATCCGCAAACCCGCCGTACGTCGCGGTCAATTCCTTCAACTGCGCTGCATCCACCGCCATACCCAAACCCCTTTGCTGAATGAATCAGCCCGATCCAACTCAGCTACTTATACTCCGCCGCAAAGCTGTCCGCTTCCTTGTTCACATCCACCGGAGAAGGCTTGCCCGGAATCAGCATCACGCGATGCCGAAAGGTCACATCCTTGCCTGCATCCAGCGTAAAGTCCAGCTGCGGAGCCTTGGGATCAAAGATGTGCTGCCCCAGAGGATTTGCCGCAAACAGCCCATAACCACGCGCATGCCAGTAGGTCGGATAGTTCGTATTCGATGGATGATCCAGAATCGCGATCGTCACGGTATCGCGGTCTGCATTTGTACCCGTCAGCAGGCACCAGCGTCCGCGCGTCGCCCAGGCGTTGTCGCCCTGCTTACCTTCGCTGGTCAGATACACCCCGTTCGCTCCAGGGACGTTCGACTTCTGCACCTGCGTCGGATTGCCGTTCGCATCCGTGAACGTGCCGCCCCTCTCATTCGCCGACTCCAGAAAGTGTGCCACCCGAATCCCCAGCATTCCTTCCTTGTCGTCGTGGAAGACCTGCTTCTTGAGTGCATGCAGCGTCACAATCTCGTCGATCACGTCGGCGTCCTCGACCCCTCCGCCGTTCACCGTGGACTGCACCTTACCAAACAACCCACCCGAGCTCTTCCGCCTGCTGAACACATACCGCGTCGTCTCAGTCAGCACGTCCACGCCCGCACCGTTCGTCCATAGCGACGTGACAACCAGTTCACCCGAGTCCTTGCCGCTCTTCGAAGACACGATTTTGGTGTGATGGATGGTTCCCATCTTGCCCCGGTCCGCCTCTTTGATGGCGTCCGAGTTGTTCCAGAAATCAAAGTTGTCCACGTTGCCGTAGTTGAACCACATCCCCGCATGGTGCGGATGGTCCGTACGCTCACCCTCTCGCGGCGCCAGCGGATACCCACGCGTCACCTCGATGCCGCCCGGCGCAATCAGCGGATACAGCACCGGCTTCTTCAACGTCGAAGGCCAGACATACGACGTAAACGGAGCTCCATCGATCGTCACATCCACCCGCTGATGCGCCTCATCCGGCGTCACCTTGATGCCAGTGTTCTTAGCCGGCTTCGCATACGCCGCAACGGTAAATGCAAGAGAGCAGACCAGCAGACGGGAGACCTTCGCAGCAAGAACCATACAAAACCTCAGCGGTGAGAGACCGCAGTTTCAGAGTTACAACTAACGCAAGCGCGTAGCCTGCCAAAATTCAGAATCTATTCGCAATCATAGCGGCAATCAAAAATATGCCGCCCGACCCCGCCATTCATAGCCGGGCCGGACGGCGTTATTCTTACGCGTAGACCTTACCGCCCACCATCACCTGCTGCGTCTTCTCGTTGAACGTAACCTTCTGCCCGGTCTGGATAGCAGCAACGTTCATACACAATGCAACGGAATGGCTGTAGCCCGCCTCGATCGAAGCATTCGGCGTCTTGCGCGAGCGGACACACTCCATCCAGTTACGCATATTGGCCGAAGTCTGCGGATCGCGGCCCGTATTGGCATCCGTATTCACCTTCTCCGAGCTTTCCATTAACGAGAAGCTCTTCAACTGGTTAGGCTGCATCTTCATCTCGGCAGCCGATTTCGCTCCCAGGCCGCCCGTGTCAGTTACGGTCTGCTTATCCATATCCAGCATGCCGCCGTTGGAGTAGTACAGCTCCTTCACGCCGCCCGCAGAGTTGGTGAACCGCGACGAGTACTGCACCTGGAAGCCCTTCGTCATGTCATCTTCCGGGCCATAGTCGAACACTGCCGTCATGGTGTCCCAGTTCTTGCGACCGTCATGCCACAGGTAGTTGCCGCCATTGGCCACCACCGAACGCGGGTGCTTGTAGCCGGAGAACCAGTGGACCGTATCAATCTGGTGGACCAGCCACTGGTCCGGAATTCCCGAGGAGTACGGCCAGAATAAACGGAACTCAAGATACTTGCGAGCGTCAAACTTCTCCTTCGGTAGGTCAAGCTGGTAGCGCGTCCAGTCCGTGTCCTCTTCCTTCAGCAACGGCACCACATCCGGACGGCGCCAGCGACCCGGCTGGTTCACATTCCACGTCATCTCCACCATCACGATGTCGCCGAACTTGCCGGACTTAATGTACTCGTACGCCTTCTGGTACGCCGGCGTAGAACGGCGCTGCGTGCCGACCTGCACGATCTTGCCCGTCTTGTTGACCGCTGCCAGAAAATTCCGGGCATCCTTCATAAAGTGGGCCGTAGGCTTCTCCACATACGCGTCCCGCCCGGCGTTGACCGCCTCAATGCCGTGCTGTGCGTGCTGAAAATCAGCCGTAGCAATCAGGACCGCATCAACGTCCTTACGGGCGTAAAGCTCGTCATTGTTGCGACACATGTCTACCTTGCTGCCAGCCACCTTCTGGATATACCCAACCGCATCTTCGCGGCGCTTGTTCCAGATATCGGAGACTACTACAAACTCGAAGTTCATCGCCTTCTGGCTCTCGGAGAAAGCGGGGATCAAGGCCTGCCTCATGCGGTCGCCTGCACCCACCACGCCCACCCGTACACGATCATTTGCACCTACGATCGCGGCATAGCTGGTCGCGTTCCAGGTAACGGCGGTAGTGGCCAGCGCAGCGCTGCCCAGCTTCAAAAAATCGCGGCGATTGCCGTTCTGCGGCGTACTGTCCTGCACTGCCTTCGGTTCCATCGGTTCCATTGCTGCTCCTGTCATCCACTGGGTGATTTTGCTTCTATGCGGAAAACTTATTTCGCAACCAAAAATGAATCGTTCCAGCCGCGTGCCAAAGTGTACAAACTTGCACCTGCATTTGTCTCGCGTTTTCGACAAAAAGGTTCTACCAATTTTAGGGTGGAACCTAAGCGGCCAGTCCGCATTTACCCTGACAACGTCTCAGCCGCACCCAATCTGCATCCCATCAATGGCCGACCCGCATCACATCTAGCAGAGAACACACGCTCCCCGAACCAGAGGTCAACATGCAACGACTCTCAAGAATTCACCTAGCACTCGGCATAGTAATGCTGGCCGCCACCGCCTCCCCTGCCAGCCACGCCCTCCAGCAGCAAGCAACTACCCCACAAGTTCAAACCCCTACGACCACCACCCAGACACCGAATCCCAAGCGCAGACGCCGCCGTCGCACCACCACGCCTCAGCAACAGACCGTCCAGACCACGAGCAATCCGCAGCAGGATGCCCTGCAACGCCAGAAAGATGCGCAGTTACTCCGCCAGCAGCAGGCGGACTCCCAACGCCAGCAGCAGGAGCAGGAGCGCACCGTAACCGCCCATCAAAAGCAGATCCAGGCCCAGCAGAGCGAACAGCGCATCCAAAGCGCCCCCGGCCCTTCGCAGACCGGCACCGTCCCCGGTGTGCCCCCATCAGCCACTACTCCAGGTCAGGATGCGCCGCGCATTCAGGACGCTCCCGGCCCCAGCCAGACCCTGCCGCAGCCTCAACCCGCCCCGCAGCAGTAAAGCTAACTTCCGACCGCCAACTGCACCAGCAGCACCGCGTTCAGCGTCAAAATAATCGCCACCGAGACCCATCCACCCACCCGCGTCAGCGTCGTGCTGGAGAATCGTCCCATCACGGCGTTGCGGTTGGTCAGCAGCAGCAGCGGAATCAGCGCAAACGGCAGCGCGAAGCTCAGCACCACCTGCGACAGAATCAGAATCTTCAGCGGATCCAGCCCAACCGCAATGATCACGATCGCCGGAATAATCGTAATCAGCCGCCGCAGGAAGATCGGGAACTTGATATCCAGGAAGCCCTCGATAATCACCTGCCCCGCCATCACCCCGACCGTTGAAGATGACAGCCCCGAGCACAACAGTGCCACCGCAAAGACCGTCGCCGCCGCAGGCCCCAGCAGCGGCCCCAGCGTCCGGTAGGCCTCCTCCACATCCGTCACGACAGCGCCGTGATGCGCAAACGCTACTGCAGCCATTACGATCATCGCCGAGTTGATCAGCCATGCACCGTTCATCGCCACAAACACATCAATCAGCTCGAACTTGAGATACTTGGCCCGGCGCGAGTAGCCCTTCACCGGTGGCTCGCTAAAGACCTCCTTCAGCCGCGGCTGAACCAGTGCCGAATGCAGGTAGATCACATGCGGCATCACCGTCGCACCCAGCATCCCCACCGCGATATAGATGCTGCGGTGCAGCGACTCGCCACTCTCGGTCGCCAGTGTCGGCACCAGCGCGTGGAACGCCGCCAACTGCCAGTCCGGATGTACCAGGAACACCTCAAACCCGTAGCAAAGCCCGATTACCCCGACGAACGCCATGATCACGCGCTCCAGCCAGCGATGCCCCGCCAGGTCCAGCGCCAGAATCGCGAACACCGCAAACGCCGAGAGCACCGCAGCAAACAGCATCGTGCCCGTGCGGCTGAAGCCATGCGCCAGCATCGCCGGCCCAAACAGCAGGAAGAACCCCAGCGCAGCGCCCAGGAACTCTGCCAGATCGGTTGCAATCGCCGCCACCTCCGCCGCCACCCACAGCGCAATCGTCGTGGGCCGCGAAAAGTGTTTGCGGCAGTTCTGCGGCAGCGTCAGCCCCGTCACAATCCCCAGCTTGGCCGAGAGGTACTGGATCAGGATCGCCATCGCATTCGACCACAACAGCACCCACAGCAGCCGATACCCAAAGCGGCTGCCACCCTCGATATTCGTCGCAAAGTTACCCGGATCGATGTACGCCACCGAAGCTACAAACGCCGGCCCAAAATAGCTCCACATCTGATTGCGTTTGAACCCCATCCTGGACGGTTTAGCTACGCTAAACGTAGATACCACCACAGCAGCCGGTGAAGCCTCCAGCGGTGTCTGCACTTCGAGTTGGGGAGTGGTCGATTCGGACATGTTCTTCAATTTCAGATGCAATTTCGGTCAGCCTAAAT
>JANYER010000383.1 GCA_025359825.1 Granulicella sp. | reverse complement strand
TACTGGGCTCCGGGGAACATTTATGCGCAGCGGGGGACGTTGTCGTTCGACTGGCGTTCGCGGGAGGCGGTAGGGAAGACGGAGTTTCCGATCTTTCGCGTAGGCTATGGCGACCATTCGAGCTGGGACATGGTGTGGATGCGGATCGACTATAACGGCCATGGGTTCGACGCGTTTGTGACGGATGTAAACCTGGGGCGGACGCGGGTGTCGTACACGATGCCGGACTTTCCGAAGCCGGACCAGTGGGTCCACCTGGCACTGGCGTGGGACGAGACGACGGGCATCAAGTTCTACGTGAACGGGAAGATGGTGGCGGAGAAGGCTGCGACGGGAATGTTCGATGCGGCGTTGGACCAGTTTGGGCCGCACTCGCGGCTGATTGCACCGACCGGGGTGGAGAGCTCGTACAACTACGACCGGGGCGGCGATATTGACGAGGTACGGATCTACGACCGGATGTTGTCGGACGACAACGAGGCTTCGCTGGCACGGCATGAGCTGCCGCAGGCGATTCCAGCGGTGAATCGGAGCCTGGCTGCTGCGGTCGCTCCGGATTGGCAGAAGGATTGGTGGTTCCGCTATGGATGGAACCGCCCCAACGATGTGCCTGCTCCTCTGGCGGAGCGGGCCATGACCATTCGCAAGGTTGAGATTCATGATGTGTTCGATCTGAAGCGCTGGTGGTGGAAGGCGACGGATGGCATCCCGGAGACGACGTGGCCGGGGGTCTATAACCGCTCGCGGTTGATTGGGCGGAACGACTACTTCCAGTTGCCGGACTGGGACTGCTACTCGCTCTCTGGCAAGACGGTGACCTTCAACATGCCGGATGAGCCGTGGAACCATCTGGAGATTTCGGGTGGGGCGTGGGGGCGGATGGGACTGATTCCTGCGACGACGTTGAAGCCTGCGGTGGATGCTACCGATACTGAGCAGGGGACTAAGTTGTTCGATCGTCCGCAGGGGCAGGAGCGGACTTCGCATCAGTTCAACGCGCTGATGGCCGGGCAGCGGATCCGCTTTACGAATGTAGAGCAGGAGACGCCGATTGGGGAGCTCTCGGCCTACTATGTGCATCCTGGCGTAGAGCCTGCGGGTGTGGCGCAGTTGAGGTACAAGCTCTCCGGCATGGTGGCGGCGGACAACGAATCGCTGCAGCCGCTGGTGGAGTTTATCGACGGGCGCTTTCCGGTGGAACAGCGGATGACAATGGTGGCGCTGCCTGCGGGTGCGCCTGCAACGAAACGGTCTGCTGCGCAGACTGGATTGCCACTGGTTCACATTCTGATCCCGGCGGACTTTCGTGCGGAGCCGATCGATAAGGGGCACTTCTTCTCGTACGGGTGGCAGAACCTTGGGGCGGGACTGGATGGCATCGCCATCGACCTACCTGCGATGAATCTAAAGCCGACGCATGGCGAATATATTCCGCTGAATATCCAGGTGAAGGACCCGCTGTGGCCGATGCGGAACATGCTGGACTTCAGCTTCTCAGTGAAGCCGGGTGAGCCGCATACGCTGTGGCTGGATACGCGCGACCGCATCCTGCCGAATGGCAAGAGTCTGTACATCACGATTGCTTCTGCGTCTGGCGAGTTCAGCCCTGCGGTGCTGGAGGGCGCGGCGGTGCGGCTGATCTTCAAGCCGTGGAAGGATGCACGGCCAGAGCACGAGCTGGACCGCTTTACGCAGGTGCGCGACAACTACGCCAACATGGTGGAGGAGTCGGTGGGGTCGCGGCGGCTGAATCTTTGGAACCGTTTCGACGCTGACATTAGTGATTTGCTGCGGGTGAATCCGGAGCACGAGCAGGGGCGCATCTACTGGCATGAGGCCAACAAGGACCAGCCGCGAGCGGCGTTTGTTGCGCCGACGGCTCCGGCTGGCGTGCCGCAGTGGGCGTTTCTTCAGGTGCAGGACCTGGGCTATCTGAAGCGGCTGATCAACTGGTACGTCGACAACCGTCAGCTTCCGAATGGAGAGCTGGGTGGTGGGCTCTCGGACGATAGCGACTTTATGAACTGGTGGCCGGGGCTGGCGGCGATGGGCGCGACGCCGGACAAGCTGAAG
>JANYER010000224.1 GCA_025359825.1 Granulicella sp. | reverse complement strand
CGAGAAGTCGCTGGTGCGCTTCGACATGTCCGAGTTCATGGAAAAGCACTCGGTCTCAAGGCTGATCGGTTCGCCTCCGGGATATGTGGGCTACGAGGAGGGCGGCCAGTTGACCGAGCGCGTTAAGCGCAATCCCTACTCGGTTGTCTTGCTGGACGAGATCGAAAAGGCGCATCCGGATGTCTTCAACCTGCTGCTGCAGGTCTTTGAAGATGGGCAGTTGACGGACGGCCTGGGCAACACAGTTGACTACAAGAACTGCATCATCATCATGACTTCGAACATTGGCGCAAAGCACCTGCAGAAGCGGCAGGGGCTGGGCTTCCAGAGTGAGAAGGAAGACATGGTGCTGGACAAGATGGAAGAGCTGGTACGGGGTGAGGTCAAGCGCACTTTCAACCCAGAGTTCCTGAACCGTCTGGACGAGATCATCATCTTCACGTCGCTGCTTGAATCCGACCTGATGCAGATTCTCGAGTTACTGGTGCAGCAGTTGAACGCCAACCTGGTGCACAAGGCCATCACCATCTCGGTGACTGACGATGCAAAGCGATGGATTCTGGAGAAGACTTCTTCGGACCGAACGTATGGGGCCCGCCCTCTGCGTCGTGCGCTGCAGCGGTATATCGAGGATCCGCTTTCCGAGGCGCTGATTGGCGGCGGCATCGTGCAACGGCCTGCGTTCATCGAGGTCTACATGGAGAACAACCTGCTGTACTACCGTCCTATCGCCTCCGATGGAGAAGAGAAGATGGCAGGGCTTGCACTGAGCACCGTGTAAGCTTCGCAGCAACCATTTCGCATCCTCAAGAAGGAAAGCCCCGGCAGTTTGCCGGGGCTTTCTGTTTCCGATAGGGTGGTGCCGGAGGGTTGAGACGATGGATCGACGTGAGTTTACAGGGATGATTCCCGCACTGCTGGCGCTAGGTGCGATAGGTGCGGGGGAGAATCCGGCGGTAGCAGAGGGGCAGCGGACTTCCCCGCCGACGCTCGCTTCCGGGGTGTGGAAGCCGGGACCCTTGAAGGTAGCAGGAGAGAAGAGGACGTCTCATGCGTATCTGACCGGGATGCTCGCTGCAGGGAATGTGCGACTGGAGATGCACTCCTCAATGCAGGAGGTGGGGGCGCCGCATGAGGCGATTGGGACACATCTGCATAACGAGATCTGGCTGGTGAGGGAGGGCGTCGTAGAACTGACCACCAATGGGGTCGCACGGCGGATGGAGGCGGGCGATGTGGGGATTTGCGTTGCCGGCGATAAGCATTTCATCCAGAATGTGGGGGCGACTCAGGCTTCATACTTTGTCGTTTCGGTGGGTCCTGCTGAGTGAGTCCTCTCAGAGGTGTATGCAATGAAAACGCGATGCCCCCTCCATAGGAAGGGGCATCGTCGTTGCTGCAGAGACCGGGATGGATTAGCGTCTTGTCGTTTAGACGAGGGACTTCGCTGACTTCACGGCCCCGGACACGGCATCGCCGGCCTTATCGACTGCATACTCCATCTGCTGACGGGTACGCTTGGCTGCTTTCTGAGCTTCGGTGGTAAAGCGCTCGGCTTGTTCCTTGAGGTAGTCTCCTGCCTCTTCGAGATAATCTCCTGCATTTTCGACGCCGTTGCGAAGCTGCTTGCGGGTCTTTACGCCGGTTTGAGGAGCGTAAAGCAGGGCGACCGTCGCTCCGGCAGCGACTCCAACGCCAAATGCGAACCAGTAGTTTTTTGCACTCATCGATAGAAACCTCGTTCGTGATGTATGTGTTTCCTGACGATTGGATTCTGAACCGGGTGCATTGGTTGGTTTTTATCTGGTCAAGCAGGTTTGGATCGTATGAGGTGGGGAGAATCGCCGCAGGTAATGACGGTGCGAGTACGAGTTGCATCGTTGGCGGTGTCCGGTGCACTTTGGAGGCTAGATTTGACGTGAGGTGTACGAGATGAAAGATGTTCTGGTAGCACTTACGTTCCTTTTTTTACTGGTTGCTCCTGCTGTTCTGGCGATGGATCTCTTTGAGAAGCCCCGGCTATAGGATTCGTTCTTGAATTGCATCCGGCTTACATTGCGAGACCTGCGAGCTCTCTCGCGCGCAGGAAGACTCGGGTTAACATCGTGCGGTCCAGGCGTCCGGTATTGGTGTTGCGCAGTGACGGGTGGTAACTGCCAAGTAGATGCAGGCCGTTGGGGAGGATGTACTCCGCCCCATGGGTGAAGGTATAGGATGAGCGACGGGTGATCAGGCCGGTATGGAGCAGGTGGGCGAGATAGCCGTCCCAGGCGATCTTCCCAAGGCAGACTACGACGCGCACTTTGGGCAAGGCTCCGATCTCGGCGGCGAGGTGGGGGGAGCAGTTACGGACCTCCTGGGGGAGAGGCTTGTCGCCGGGCGGCGCGCAACGGACGACAGAGGCGATCCAGGCGTGACGGAGCTTGAGGCCGTCGTCGCGGGAGACGGCGAGCGGGCGGTTGGCAAAGCCGAGGTCGTGGAGGACGGGGTACATGAAGTTGCCGGAGCCGTCGCCGGTGAAGGGACGGCCGGTGCGGTTGGCACCATGTGCACCGGGGGCGAGTCCAAGGATCAGGACGCGGGCTTTGGGGTCACCGAAGCCTGGGACGGGACGTGACCAGTAGGTCTGGTCCTGATAGGCACGACGGCGGGTCTCGGCGAGACCACGGCAGTAGTCGCGGAGCCGAGGGCAGCGTTCGCAGGTAATGATGGTCTGGTGAATCTGTTGCAGGAGCGAGGACGTAAGCGTAGTAGCAGGATTCGGCATCTGACGTGATGATAGCGTTTGGCAACGCATCGCTTAAGAGTCGGTACACTAAGGGCTATTATCAACAAACGAATGAGGGTATTGGGCTTTGGAAGATCCACGAATCAGCAGGATGTATGCAGCTATGGTGGGACGACGGTTGTCACGATGGCGGGCCCAGGCCTGGCAGGCAGCAGTGCTGCGCTCCGGCATGTTGACGGTGTTGATTCTTGTGTTGTTGATGGGTGGACTGATTCTTTTTGTGAAGGAGCGAGGCAAAGGCCATCTGCATCAGCTGGAGACGGAGCTGCAGTCGAAGCAGCCGGTTGCAGTGGCTGCGGTGCCTCTCCCGGGTGGGCAGGATGCGGTTGTGATGCGACGCACACCTGCAGCTGGCGGGGCGATGCCGGAGTTCCTATCGGCTACGCTGCTGCCGGGACGGGGCATGAATGTACTGCAAATTACGGCGATGCTGCCGGGGCTTGCAACTACCCAAGGCGAGGTTGCGTTGCTGGCGTCTCCGGGGTTGGAGGAGGCTTCGAAGGTTTTAAGTGGGGCGGGGAGGGACAAGGATGGACAGGCGAGCCTGGGCCTGGGTGGGGCGTTTGAGGTGCCCTGGGCTGGGCGGCTGGGTGGGGTTCCGACGCCGGATGGGGACAGCGTGATGTCGGTATGGCAGGGACAGACGCTGATCCTGCCGTCCTCTCCACGGGACAGCGGTGCGGCAGGGATGTCACTAGGTGGACTAATGCTGAAGCGGGGTGCGGACAAGGTGGAGACCCATGTAGTGCCGGATGGGTGGCAGAGCCGCGCGGTATACAACGCCGGGGGGTTCGATGGTCACTGGCTGTCGCAGACCGAGGTGTCGACGGCGGTGCTGCTGAACGGACGGGTGATCGAGCTGGCAGTAGTGGCAAAGAACACAGGCTCGGTGGCAGAGCCGATTGGGATCGGTTGGCGACCCCACTTCGCTATCCCCAGCGGCGACCGGGCCAATGCCCTGCTGCGTGTGCCGGAGTCGATGCGCGAGGAGATTCGTAGGTCAGGCACGGGGACCGGATTGCCGACGGGAAAGATGCTACCAGTGGCGGGCATGGAGTTTGACGTAACCAAGCAGAATGGGGTGAAGCTGGGGAGTCACGATGTAGCGGAGACGTTTGGACATATGAAGACTCGGCTTATGGACGTTGGTCCGGCGGTGGAGTTGCGTGACGTTACGGGTAAGGTCGGGGTTCGAATTACGGCACTCTCGCCTACGATCAAGGCATTTCGGATTGAAGCGCCTGCGGACAAAGCCACGGTGATGATCGCCCCGCAGTTCAATCTGGATGATCCGTTTGGCAAGGAATGGGCCAAGGACGAGGACACCGGAATGGTGATGTTGCAGCCTGGGCAGTCGGTGCAGTGGAAGGTCCGGGTGGAGCTGTTTCCTTTGGCACTGCAGGCTCCGAGTCATTCTTAGTGGTTGAGATGCTGCCCCCTCCCTCCCCCCCCTGTTTTGCGCAAAGTCTTCAATCTTTTATGTTTAGCTTTGGACTCCGAGTTTTGACCGAGGCGGGCTCCTGGTTTGTGGTCAGCTCGCGATTGGATTTGAGGTTGCTTCAGGCTGCTGGTTTGTCAAGCGGAAGGGATATCCCGGTAGAGACCCTAGTTCAGGATTTCTGTTTGGTTGTCTGGATTCGGCAGGTGGTTTGACCCTGCACAAGTAAGCCTCGTACAGTGGATAGAGGCGCATTGTGCGCAGGCTGCTCTACGCGGCCTTTTGACCCCTTATTTACACGAATTCGGAATTTGAATTGGAAGGCATAGATTTTGACCTCGACTGAGACTACGGAAACGGCAACCCCTGAAACGGCAACGACTGAACTGGCCCACGAACAGCATGAGCATAGCCATGATCACGATCATGACCATAACCACGAGCACTCGCATGGTCCGGCCCTGAACCCGGAGCTGATGCGGGAGATTGAAGTAACGGTACCGGCAGACGAGGTGACGAAGAGCTTCAAGACCGTCATCAAGCGCTACCAGAAGCTGGCCCGGATTCCGGGCTTCCGCTCGGGTAAGGTGCCGGAGTCGCTGGTGCGCTCGAAGTTTGCAAAGGAGGTCCGCCAGGAGGTGATGGAGATGCTGGTGGGCGAACGCTTCCGTCTGGCGATCGAGGAGCAGAAGCTGAAGCCGGTGTCCGAGCCCCAGTTGCTGGACCTGCAGTTGGAGGACGGTAAGCCGCTGACCTTCAAGGCTGGCTTTGAAGTTGGGCCTGAGTTCGACATCAGCGGGTATGACAGCGTCTCGGTGGCGAAGCCGGATGTGGCGTTGACGGATGACGAGTACCAGGGCGAGCTGATGCGTGTGCTGGATGGCCATGCAACAGTCGAGCCGGTGGAAGAAGATCGTACGCTGGTCGATGGTGACTGGGCTGAGATCCAGTTCCGCGGTGAGGTGAAGGAGCTGGCACAGACCGTGACTGAAGATGGTTTCGAGAATGCTGCTGCTGCGAACGAGCCGATTGTCGGAGACGATGTACTGATCGAGGTTGGCGGCAAGAACACGCTGGTGGCCTTCAACGAGGCGCTGCGCGGTGCCAAGCCAGGGCAGGAGCTGACGTTTGAGGTGGTGTATCCGCCAGACTTTGGCGAGCAGAAGCTGGCCGGACAGACGGTGAGCTACGACGTGACCGTAAAGGCGATCAAGAAGAAGACCTACCCCGAGCGCGATGCCGAGTTTGCCAAGCAGTTGGGCAACTACGACAGCTTCGAAGAGTTTGAGGGCAAGCTGCGTGAGCACGCCTCCGGCCAGAAGAAGGACGCACTGGAGAGCCGCGCGAAGGACCAGCTGCTGGAGCAGTTGATCGGGAAGTATGACTTCCCTGTTCCTGAGTCGTTTGTGCAGCAGCAGGTGGATGCTCGCCTGGACCGCGGTCTGCGGGCACTGGCTCAGCAAGGGATGCAGGCCGAGGACATGCGCAAGCTGGACTTTGGCCGTCTGCGGGCCGCACAACGCGACCAAGCCGTGAACGAGGTGAAGGCCTCGATGATTCTGGACCGGGTGGCTGAGGCCGAGGGCGTGACGGTGAGCGAGGACGAGCTGAACCGGGAGCTGCTGATGCTCTCGATCCAGTCGCGTGAGCCGCTGGAGACGCTGCGGGAGCGGTTGTCGAAGGACGGCGGCCTGGACCGTATCCGCGAGCAGATGCGGCGCGAGAAGACGGGCAGCGTGTTGTATGAGAAGCTGAGCGCATAGGCTGGATTCCTAACCAAAGGGCAGTAACTCACAGGCAAGCGCTTTTTTGTTGAAAGGATTGTTTTATATGGGATTAGTACCGATGGTGATCGAGCAGACGAGTCGTGGCGAACGTGCCTACGACATTTACAGCCGTCTGCTGCGCGACAACATTATCTTTCTGGGCACACCGATCGACGACAACATTGCGAACGTGATTATTGCGCAGATGCTGTTCCTGAGCGGTGAGGACCCTGAGAAGGACATCCAGCTGTACATCAACTCGCCGGGTGGTTCGATCACGGCTGGCCTGGCGATCTACGACACGATGCAATACATCAAGAACGACGTGGTGACGTTCTGCATCGGGCAGGCTGCGAGCATGGGTGCTTTCCTGTTGATGGCCGGCAAGAAGGGCAAACGGTTTGCGTTGCCGAACTCGCGCATCCTGATCCACCAGCCTTCGATGGGCGGGTTGAGCGGGCAGGCGACGGACATCGACATCCACG
>JANYER010000356.1 GCA_025359825.1 Granulicella sp. | reverse complement strand
CCCAAAATTAGGCAGGTGCTGGTGGTGAATGGTACAGGCGAGCCGCAGGATTCGATGGAGCGACGCCTCTATCTCTCGCGCAAGCAATTTGAACGCCTGCAGGAGCAAAACGAAGTGACAGGGTACGTCTGTTCACTCTCCACGCAGACCATCATCTACAAGGCAATGTGTACGGGAAACCTTCTCGGAACCTTCTACTCTGACCTCGCATCGTCGGACTACGTCACTTCCTTTGCTGTATTTCATCAGCGCTATGCAACCAACACGCTACCGACCTGGCATCGCGCCCAGCCGGGTCGCAAGCTGGCACATAACGGCGAGATCAATACCGTGTGGGGCAACCGCTCCCGGATGGCAGCGCGCGTCTCTACTCTGCCGGTTGAATGCAACCCAGTCCTAACGCAGGGTGGCACAGACTCGACCAGCCTGGATGAAGCGGTGGAGCTGCTCTCGCAGAATGGCCGCACCCTGGCGGAGGCGATTCGTATCCTCATGCCACCGGCCTCGGATGGGCACCACGAGTCTTCCTTCCTCCGCTACCACACCGACTGTGCCGAGCCATGGGATGGCCCTGCCGCAATCGCCTTCAGTGACGGTCACGTCGTTGGCGCTGCTTTGGACCGGAATGGCCTGCGTCCCTGTCGATTCGCCATCACTAAAGATGGGTTGGTGGTAGCTGGATCGGAAGCGGGACTGGTCGACCTGGATCCGGAAGTGGTCACACATAGCGGACGCCTTGGACCTGGCCAGATGCTGGTCGTGGATCTGGACGCGCACAAGGTGTACGAGGACGCTGAGCTGTTGAAGTTGTTCGATGCTGGCGCGACCTACGCGAAGCTGGTGGAAGATACCACGCTGGAGCCAATCGATACGCCGACGATCGCCTCCGTCGAGGCCCTGTCGGCGGTTCAGCGCGGCTTTGGATACACCCGCGAAGACGTCAAGATGATCCTGCAGCCCATGGCTGTCGAAGGCAAAGATGCCGTCTGGTCGATGGGAGACGACACCCCGCTGGCCTTCCTGGCACGGTCTCCGCGACCGGTCTATGCGTACTTCCGGCAGCGTTTTGCCCAGGTCACCAACCCCGCAATCGATCCGTTGCGCGAAGCCTGCGTTGTATCGCTGCACACCCGTCTTGGCCCCTGGCCTCATCTGTTGGATAAAGATGCAGCATTACCGGGTCTGTCGCTCAAGTCTCCGTTCCTTTCCCTCGGACAGATCGCAGCGCTGCGGGCGCACAAACACGGCCATGCCGACCAGCTAACCCTGGCGGAACTGCCCTGCGTCTTCAAGCCTGAGCTGACGTTGCTCCAGGCACTCGACGCGATCTGCGGCAAAGCGATTGAACTGGTCCGCAACGGTGGCCGCATCCTCTTACTCACGGACCGGCCTGCAAACGCGGAGCTACTGCCCATCCCGATGGCCATGGCGACTGGAGCAGTGCATCAAGCTCTCGTAACTGCTGGCCTACGCACGCTTACTGGACTCGCCGTAGAAGCTGGCGATTGCCGTGACATCCATCACGCCGCCGTACTTATTGGCTATGGCGCTGGTGCTGTGTGCCCATGGCTTGCCCTGGAGACGGCGAAGAGTCTGGCTCCTGTCAGCGTCGACCCCGGCGAGTGCGAAAAGAAGATGCTCAAGTCGCTCGATGCCGGCT
Source organism: Granulicella sp. (assembly GCA_025359825.1). Classification (GTDB taxonomy): domain Bacteria; phylum Acidobacteriota; class Terriglobia; order Terriglobales; family Acidobacteriaceae; genus Edaphobacter. The sequence continues at coordinate 1,562 of JANYER010000356.1, read as the reverse complement.
TGGCCAAGGTGATGTCAAAGATGGGAATCTCGGTCGTGGATAGCTACCGCGGCGCACATCTCTTTGACATTCTGGGCCTGCACAAGAGTGTGGTGGACCGCTGTTTCCCCAATACTCCGGCGCCGCTCTCCGGCATCGGTTTCGCTGAAGTGGAGCGTCAGCTCCGACTCACCTGGAAAGCTCCCGCTGCCGATGCACCCGTCTCGGCGGATTTGCCGGACTATGGGTGGGTACGGTTCCGCAAATCGGACCTATCCGAGCCGCATGCGTGGCAGCCGCCCACCGTCAAGGCGCTCCAGTCTGTCGTGGGCAGCGCGCGTGGTGTGGCGATGCCTACCGATCCCACCAGCGCGTTCGCTATATACACCAAGGACGTCATTGCGCGCGATCCAGCGGTTCTGCGCGACCTGTTGGAGATTCGGCCCGCTGGTGCTGAGCTGGATCTGTCTGAAGTGGAGTCAGCCAGCAGCTTGTGTAAACGCTTCGTCGCAAGTGCGATGTCGCTCGGCTCGCTCAGCCCGGAGGCACACCAGACCATCACGGCTGCGATGAATATTGTTGGCGGGCGGTCGAACACCGGTGAAGGCGGCGAAGACCCGATGGTCTACAAGCTGCAACCCGTAAACGGTGGGGTGTCTTCGAGCGGCGGTGGCCTACAGGCTCAGGTCGGTGGCGGTACCGCAGTGGCTGAGACGGCTGTGGCTGCTCCGGCGGTACATGTGTCGTTGAACAACAAGATCAAGCAGGTGGCATCCGGTCGGTTCGGCGTTACGGCAGAGTATCTGGCCCATGCGGAGGAAATTGAGATCAAGGTGGCACAGGGTGCGAAGCCGGGCGAAGGCGGTCAGCTGCCGGGGCACAAGGTGTCGGGCCTGATTGCGCGGTTGCGTCATGCGCAGCCGGGAGTGTCACTGATCTCGCCGCCGCCGCATCATGACATCTACTCCATCGAAGACCTGGCGCAGCTTATCTATGATTTGAAGCGGGTGAATCCGCGGGCGGCTGTAGGGGTCAAGTTAGTATCCAGTTGCGGTGTTGGTACGGTTGCGGCGGGTGTCGCGAAGGCCTATGCCGATTTCATTGTGATTGCTGGCAACACTGGTGGCACGGGGGCTGCGGCGCTCTCCAGCATCAAGTACGCGGGCAATCCGTGGGAGCTGGGCTTGGCTGAGGCGCAGCAGGTGCTGATGGATAACGGCATGCGTGGCCGGGTTCGCTTGCGCACCGATGGCGGCCTCGCCACTGCGCGTGACGTGTTGGTCGCTGCGTTGCTGGGTGCGGATGAGTATGCGTTTGGTACGGCGGTACTGGTCGTGCTGGGCTGCGATATGGCTCGTCAGTGTCACCTCAACACCTGTCCCACGGGTATTGCGACCCAGAAGCCGGAGTTGCGGGCGAAGTTCCGTGGCAAGCCAGAGCATGTGGTGCGCTTCTTTGAGGAGCTGTCCTCCGACCTACGGCATCTGCTGGCGCGCTATGGCCTGCGTTCGATCGAAGAGGCGATTGGCCGCGTTGACCTGCTGGAACAGGTACGGTTCGACGGCAACCTCGACCTTCAGCCG
>JANYER010000351.1 GCA_025359825.1 Granulicella sp. | reverse complement strand
TGGGAGAATCCGTATGTGACGGTGCAGGGTGGGATGGTGACGCTGCACGTGATGACTGCGGATGCGAATACCACCGACCTCGGAGTAGGCGGGATGCTGCGTCCGATGGGGGCGCGGCGGCAGGACCTGAACGTGCGGATGGATGAGCTTTCGGCGGCGTTGAATGCTGTGCCGGAGAATAGCTGGCCGTATGGTCGGGTGGTGGCGGTGGAAGAGGCGCACCAGATTCCTTCGAGCGCGTTGCCAGAGGTGCGGCGGAATATGGAGACGGTGATGAAGACGCTGAACGACCTGGGCGTAGTGGTGTATGAGTGGAGTGAGCCGAAGTAGCTGCAGCCAATTGAACAACTGTTAGACAACTTCTGATGAGCGGGTGACAAATTTGCATACGGCTTCGCTGCATACGACGGCTTTGGTGGTGTTCTGCTTCTTCTTTGCGTTGGTGACAGTGGCCGGGTTCTGGGCGGCGCGGTGGCGGCGGCCTAAGGCTGGAATGGCTTCGCTGGAAGAGTGGGGGCTGGCGGGGCGCAGCTTTGGGACGTGGATTACGTGGTTCCTGATTGGCGGTGACCTGTATACGGCGTATACGGTGATTGCGGTTCCGGCGGCGTTGTATGGCGCGGGGGCGAATGGTTTTTTTGCGGTGCCGTATGCGGTGATCGCGTATCCGTACATGATGGTGGTGCTGCCAAGGCTGTGGACGGTTTGTCACCGACACGGTTACATTACTTTTGCAGACTTCGTGGGTGGCCGATATGGCAATCGCTGGTTGACGGTGGCGATTGCTGTAACGGGCATCCTGGCGTTGATGCCGTATATCGCGCTGCAGCTGGTGGGAATGAAGGTGGTGATTGCGGCTCTGGGTGTGACGGGCGAGCTGCCGCTGGCAGCGGCTTTTGTGATTCTGGCGGCGTATACGTACTCGAGCGGGTTGCGGGCACCGGCGGTGATCGCGATTGTAAAAGACTTTATGCTGTACGCGATGGTGCTGGCTGCACTGGTGATTCTGCCGTACAAGCTGGGCGGGTATGCGCGGGTGTTTGAGCTGGCGAATACAGCGCTGCAGACGCATAAGGCTTCGATTTATATAAGACCTGACCAGTATCTGGGGTATTCGACGCTGGCGATTGGGAGCGCGATTGCGTTGATGCTGTATCCGCATACGGCGACTGCGGTGCTGAGCGCACAGAGCTCGAACGTAGTGCGACGGAATGCAGCGATGCTGCCGGCCTACAGCTTTCTGCTGGGGCTGATTGCGCTGCTGGGATATGTGGCGCTGGCCGCGGGGATCCAAACGAAGGAGACGAGCGCGGTGGTGCCGATGCTGTTTTTGAAGATGTTTCCGGAGTGGTTTGCGGGGTTCTGCCTGGCGGCGATTGCAGTGGGCGCGCTGGTGCCAGCGGCGATCATGTCGATTGCGGCTTCGAACCTATTTACGCGGAACCTGTGGGGCGCGTTCTTGAAAAAGAAGATGCTGCCGGCGGAAGAGTCGGCGATGGCCAAGATCGTGAGCCTGGTGGTGAAGTTTGGGGCACTGGTGTTTGTGTTGCGACTGCCTGCTCCGTATGCGATTGAGATGCAGCTGCTGGGTGGCATCTGGATTGGGCAGATTTTCCCCTCGGTGGTGATGGGCGTGTTCACGCGCTGGTTCAATCCGTGGGCGCTGCTGATTGGCTGGGCGGCGGGGATGGCGAGCGGAACTGGGATGGCGATGTCGATGGGGTTAAAGAGCTCGGTCTATCCGCTGCATGTCTGGTCATTTCTGGGGGGCGGAACGTATGCGATGTATGCGGCGGTGCCGGCGCTGATTTTGAATCTGACGGTTGCGGCGGGACTGACGGTGGTGTTTCGGGCGCTGAAGCTGGGGGCTGGAACCGACTCGACCGACGCTTCGGCGTATGTGGGTTAGGGCACCAAGTTCCGATAACGGGGCTTGGGTGACGTTGGGGGAGTTGCGTGCATCCTAACTTCAACGGAAGGTACTTATGAGCGAGAACGATGAGCAGGTGTTGGCGAAGTCGCTGCTAAAGGGCATGTTGGCAGGGTTGATTGGTGGGCTGGTGGCGACGGCGGCGAAGTCGATTGCGGAGAAGGTCTATCCGCCGCGGACGCATGGCGAGCCTGAGCCTCCGGCGGTGCTGGCGGACCGGATGTCGGGCGGGCTGGGTCATCATCTTTCAGAAGGCGAGAAGACGGTGGCGGTCGAGGCCATCCACTGGGGCTTTGGAGCACTGACGGGTGCGGCGTACGGCGGGCTGGCCGAGTACTTCCCTACTGCGACATCGAAGGATGGTGCGAGCTTTGGGCTGGCACTGGCGACGTTGACGCACGAGACAGCGTTGCCCGCGATGGGGCTGGCGGCTGAACCCGAAGAGCAAACAACACGAGAACATACCAGCGAGATGGCTTCGCACGTGGTCTACGGGCTGATGACCGAGACGGTACGGCGATTTGTGCGCAGACGGCTGGGGTAGTTTCGGGCGCTTCGTTTAGTAGTCGATGCCCTTCCAGTATTTGGAGGTGTCGACGTACTCGTAGCGGCTTGGGTTGCCCTCCACAATTCCCTGGGCGGTATTGTTCGAGAAGGTGGCGTGGCCGCCGTACTGGTTGTCGAGGACCACGGACTTGTCGAGCATGTAGTTGGAGAAGCCCTGGCTGCTGCGATCCATGGCATCGTTATGCGCTTCGAATGCCGCACGCTGCTGGTCGCCCTGGCGGTGGCTCTCTGCAATGCGAGCATCGACCTGCCGTCCGATTTCGTGGATGGCGTCGATCCCAGGTTTGGCGAGAGCGGCTGCCTGAGCATTGACGATGGCGTTGTTGACCTGAAAGCTGCCGAGCATGGCGCGCAGGGTTGCCCGGTCGCGGTCAGCCTGAGCGGGAGGGGCGAAGGCCAGGTTCGCAAGGTTCATAAAACCTCCGCTCGCATCCGGCCGGGATTGGCAGAAGGTGCCTTCGAACTGGAGTGCCTGCTGGCCCTGGCTCGCCGGACTGTTGCCCGAGAGGACCGCGCAACGACTGGGGCCGCTGGAGCGAACGGTTTGGGCCCGTTCGACCTGCACGGGAACGACCGCTGGGCTGCCGAGGCGACGGGCTTGCGAGTTGAGCTCGACGAAGGTTCGTCCAAGGTCGGCACCGTACGGAATGAAGATGGATTTGGCATAGGACGTGTTGCGCCCCGCCGGCGAGGCAGCGAAACGACGCATCTGCATCGTGCTTGGGTTATTGCTGTCGTAAGCGAGATAAGGGAAGCCCAATGCGAGGGTCTCTCCGTTAGGCCCCATTGCGAGGATGGTGCCTCCGCCGCTTTGTGGAGTTACGTGCCAGCCCTCCGCGAGCATTACGGATGCGGAGCCGTCTGGCAGGCGGTATGGGTGGAGTGGTGCGGATGGAGCTGATGAGGAGGGAGCTGCGCCGGACCGATTCCCGGCCGACACCGGACCGAGCAGCGACTTGCCGCCAGGCGTCCATGCCTCAAAGAGCTTTTGCAGCATGGGATTGATGGAGGTGCCGAAGCGTGAGGCATCGTCCGAGAGCAATGCGGCTTCCACGTGTCCTGGGGCACTGGAGACGAGTAACATGCCAGCGATTTTGAGAGTAGAGGGTGAGTGGCGGGTCAGCGTGAAGAAGACTGCCTCCGACTCGGTGCCGCGCACCTTGAAGACGCGTCCGACCTGTGGTCGATCGCCGTACTGCTGATGTAGATGCCTAAGGATGCTGCCCATTGCGGCGGGAGGCGTATTGGCACCGTCAACCGTGCCGTAGATGATGTTGCCACCCTGAGGGCCGGGCATGTTACGCAGGGGTGTCTGGGCAAGAGCGTTGAACGTCGAGACGGGAAGCGAAACACTGGCCAGAAAGAGTGCAACGATCGACAGGTGGGAGATCCGCATGGGTAGTCCTTCCAATGAAGCTTAGAACGGTACTTCGCGAAGCGTGTTAATTGTGCTTCACTCTAAGACGCGTCCTTTGGAGGCAAAATGCCTCACACGATCCGAGCGATTTCGATGTCTCGGCAATGGTCGAGTGCTGAGGCCGTTGGTAACGATGTTGTCCACTACTACGTGGCCTCGATGATCGAGACAGTAAGGAGTTCGTGCGCAGGCGGCTGGGGTGAAGAGACCACGTTGTGGGTTGTCAGCAGAGGAGAACGGATGGGAGATTCTGGTTGTTGCAGTCTGGTAAAGTTGCGGGACGTGAATCTTCATCCCACTGCAAGGGTGGATACGGGGTTCGGCGCTGATTCTTATAATCTAGAAACAGAGTGTCGCTGCCGGCCAGTGAGTGGACAGCGAACCGAGGACACATCGTTTCCATGAAAAAATCGCAACGGGCTGTGATTATAGGAGCGGGACCGGGGGGGCTGGCAGCGGCGATGCTGCTGGCGAAGTCTGGCGTGAAGGTAACGGTGGTAGAGAAGCGCGAGCAAGTGGGTGGGCGGACCTCGACGCTGGAGCAGGACGGATTTAAGTTCGATATGGGGCCTACGTTCTTTCTGTACCCACAGGTGCTGCAGGAGATCTTCGCTTCGTGCGGCTATGACCTGAACACAGAGGTGCCGATGACGCGGCTGGATCCGCAGTACCGGCTGGTATTTGGTGCAGGCGGTGAGCTGCTGGCTACACCGAATGTTGAACGGATGACGAAGGCGATTGCGGCGATCTCGCCGGAGGATGCGCCACGGTTCCAGGAGTTCATTACAAGGAACCGCACGAAGCTGAAGAAGTTTCTGCCATTTCTGCAAAGCCCGTTTGAGAGCTGGAAGGACCTGGCGAAGCCGGAGATGATGAAGCTGCTGCCGCTGCTAGCTCCGTGGAAGTCGTTGGATGATGATCTGCAGGTGCACTTTAAAGATGAGCGCATCCGATTGGGTTTCAGTTTTCAATCGAAGTACCTGGGGATGAGTCCGTTTCGATGTCCGAGTCTGTTTTCGATCCTCTCGTTTCTGGAGTATGAGCATGGCGTGTTTCACCCGACGGGTGGTTGTGGTTCGGTCACGCGGGCGATGGCGCGGATTGCGCGCGAGATGGGCGTTGAGATTCTCCTAAATGAGCCGGTGGAGCGGGTATTGGTCGAGAACGGCAAAGCGATTGGGGTGAAGACGGCGCACCACAGCCTGCCAGCAGATGCAGTGGTGGTGAATGCGGATTTTGCAGGAGCGATGCGGCGGATGGTGCCAAACCATTTGCGCAACAAGTGGACGGATGAGCGGCTGGCGAAGAAGGACTACTCCTGCTCGACCTTCATGATGTATCTGGGAATCGATGGCCGGTATGACGATGTGTCGCACCATACGATTTACCTAGCGGACAACTACCGCGAGAATTTGAAGGACATTGAAGAGCGGCATCGGCTGAGTGCAAACCCTTCGTTCTATGTGCAGAATGCAAGTGTGACGGATTCGACGCTGGCTCCTGAGGGACAGAGCACACTCTATGTGCTGCTTCCGGTGACCCATGACACGGGCGGCATCGACTGGGCCAGGGAGACGCCACGGTTCCGCGAGCTGGCTGTGGACCAGATGGAGAAGATCGGGATCACGGACGTGCGGCAGCGAATCCGCACGGAGAAGATCATGACTCCTTCAGGCTGGACGAATGAGTTTGATTTGTACAAGGGTGCGACGTTTTCAATGGCGCACTCGTTGAAGCAGATGCTGCATCTGCGGCCGCATAACCGCTTTGAAGATATCGACCAGATGTACCTGGTGGGTGGCGGGACGCATCCTGGAAGCGGTTTGCCGGTGATCTTTGAATCGGCACGGATTACGTCGCGGCTGCTGCTGGAAGACCTGAAGATGGAGCCGATGTGGGAAGCGATGGACAGCTCTGTTGCGGGCGATGTGACGCGAGATGAGCTGGTCGGGGTGGCGTCGTAGCGATGCCAACTGCTCTGGAGGGCGAGACGCTTAGGGGCGAGACGGCTGTGCCTGGGGTTAGAGTAGCGGGTGTGGAGTCCGCTATGGATGACGGGTTTGATGGACAGCAAACTGGGATATTGGCAACGCAGCGTGCGTGGGCGCGGCTGGGCGTACAAGAGCGGGCGGCGGTGTTGCGGCGGGCGCGGTTTGCGTTGTCGCAAATGAGCAAAGCGTTAGCGTCGGCGATGCCGGAGGGGCTGGCTCGGACGGTGGCGGATACGCGGGTGGCGGAGATACTGCCGCTGCTGGCGGCGTGTGAGTTTCTGGAGAAGAATGCTGCGAAGATTCTGGCGGTGCGACGTCTGGGACGGCGAGGACTTCCCTTTTGGCTGAGCGGCGTAGACGCGGAAGTACAGCGAGTGGCGCTGGGGACGGTAGTGGTGATTGGGCCTGCGAATTATCCGCTGTTTCTGCCGGGAGTGCAGGCGCTACAGGCATTGATCGCGGGAAATGCAGTGGTGTGGAAGCCGGGGCGTGGTGGCAAGCGTGTAGCGGAAATTGTTGCTGAGGCTTTGTATGGAGCAGGGTTGCCGCGTGAGTTGCTGGTGGTGACTGAGGACACGGTTGAGGCAGGCGAAGCTGCGCTGCGTGGTCGCGTTGACAAGGTGGTGTTTACCGGTTCAGCGGAGAATGCGCGGACGGTGTTGCGAGTGGCGGCAGAGCGATTGATTCCGTGCGTGGTGGAGGCTTCGGGGTGTGACGCAGTGGTGGTGCTACCTTCGGCTGATCTGGATCGCGTAGTGAAGGCACTGGTGTTTGGTCTGCGGCTGAATGGGTCGGCGACTTGTATGGCTCCGCGACGGGTGCTGGTGCTGGGTGGACGCGAGGAGGAGCTGGTGACCAAGCTGACGGCGGCGCTTCAGAGTGTGCCAGCAGTGACCCTGATGCCGATGGTGTGGGAATGCGTGATGAGCTTGCTAGCGGATGCTGAGGCTTGTGGCGCAAAGGTGATTGGGGAGCTGGATGGCAGCGAGATGCAGCCTGTTCTGGTGACCCATGCCAACACGGCAATGGAGATTATGCGAGCGGATGTGTTTGCTCCAGTGCTGGCGGTGATGGCTGTAGATGGTGTGGACGGAGTGCTGGCGGTGCAGGATGCTTGTCCGTTTGGGCTAGCAGCGGCGGTGTTTGGGGAGGAGCGCGAGGCGCGCGCCCTGGCGGAACTGCTGGAGGTGGGGACGGTGCTGGTGAATGATTTGATTGCGGCTACGGCGGATCCGCGTGTGCCGTTTGGGGGACGGAGAGGGAGTGGGTTCGGAGTGACGCGGGGAGCTGAAGGTTTGCTGGAGATGACGGCGGCAAAGGTGGTTTCGGTGAAGAGCGGTAAAGGCACGCGGCAGTATGAGGCTACTTCGGAGAAGCATACGGAGATGTTTGATGGATTGATTTTGTCGGGACACTCGCCTAGCTGGCGGGAGCGATGGCGGGGTTTGAAGCAGATGGTCCGGGCGGCACGTGGGCTTGGTGGGGAATGATGCAGGACTCTAGACGCAAAGAGCAGCAGTAGCGAATCGCGACAGGATTACAAAACTAAGAAGATGAAGAGAGTGGCAGCGATGGCGAATGGAATGAAGGTTGGCGTGATTGGATCGGGGTTGGCGGGGTTGGCGGCGGCTTGTACTTTGGCTGCGCGGGGGCACTCGGTCACGGTGTTTGAGAAGAATGCGTGGCTGGGTGGCAAGGCTGCGCAGTTGCGGGCGGAGGGGTTCCGGTTCGATATGGGGCCGACGATTTTGATTCAGCCTTCGGTGTTGCGGAAGATCTTTGCAGAGGCGGGGCGCAAGCTGGAGGACTATATCCCGATGGTGCGGCTGGACCCGCAGTGGCGCTGCTTCTTTGAAGATGGCTCGCGGCTGGATCTGCTGGATGATGCGAAGGACATGGCCGCACAGTTGGATTCGGTATGGCCGCAGATGGGCAAAGGGTATCTGAAGTTTCTGGAGATGTCGGAACAACTGCACTCGATCAGCGAGCGGTTCTTCTTCTGGCGATCGATTGGCGGGATCAAGGACACGATGGATGTTGGCGGCGCGTTCGACCTGAAGGTGCTGAAGGACGTGATGCGGATGCGGATGGGAAAGACAGTGGCGGGGACGATCCGCGAGTTTATTCCAGATGCGAATACTGCGCAGATGCTAGACCATTTCGTGCAATATGTGGGGAGCTCGCCGGATGCTTCGCCAGCGATTCTGTGCTCGATTGGGCATATGCAGATGGAGGAGGGAATCTGGTATCCGGTGGGTGGGACTCGAGCAGTGCCGGAGGGTCTGGTGAAGCTGGCGACGGAGCTGGGCGTGACGTTCCACACGGAGACAGATGTGGCAAAGATCCTGACGGATGGGCCGGTGCATGGTGGCAGAGCGGGTGGCAAGGTAACGGGAATCGTTACGACGCATGGAGTAGTGCACAGCTTCGATAAAGTGGTTTCGAACTCAGATGCAGTAAGGACGCATCGGGAGTTGGTAGGTGGTGCGGCGGCGCGGGCATTCGACCATAAGCGCGACTATGAGCCTGCGTGCAGCGGCGTTGTGCTGTACCTGGGATTGAAGAAACGGTATGAACACCTGGCTCACCATGACTTTGTGTTCTCGCGTGATCCGGAGGAGGAGTTTCACCACATCTATGGATTGGGTGAGCCAGCACCGGACCCGACCTGCTACCTTGCGGCGACGGCTGCGACCGATCCGACGAGTGCGCCAGAGGGTGGCGAGGCGCTGTATGTGTTGGTGCATACGCCGTATCTGCGTGAGCACCATGACTGGAAGAAGATGTTGCCTGCGTACCGGCAGGTGATCCTGAACAAGCTGAAGCGGACTGCGGGGATGGAAGATATTGAGGGACGCATTGTGTTTGAAAGTGCGCTGACGCCGCAGGACATCCATGACCGCTATCGTGTGTTGAACGGGGCGATCTACGGGATCTCGAGCCATGGGGTTTGGCAAGGGGCGTTCAAGCCGGCGAATCGCAGCAAGGAGCTGGCGGGGATGTACCTGGCGGGTGGTGCGGCGCATCCGGGGCCGGGGATGCCGATGGTGATGATGTCGGGTTGGATTGCGGCGGACTCGCTGGACCAGGATTCGATGGACCAGGATGCGCGGGCATAGGTATAGGCTGAGATTATGAGTACGCCTAAAATTTCCGGGCCGGTGTTGCGGTTCTTCCGGCGGATTGTGCGGGGGTATTTTAAGCGGCACTTCCATGGAGTTCGGGTGACTGGAGTGGAACGCTTTGTGGTGGCCGGGGCGGGTGATACTCCGCTGCTGATGTACGCAAACCATGGGTCGTGGTGGGACCCAATGGTGGCGACACTGCTGGCGGAACGATGGATGAAAGCACGACGGCATTATGCTCCCATGGATGCGGAGGCACTGGAGCGATACGGGATTTTGAAGCGGGTGGGTGTATTTCCGGTGGAGATGAAGACGGCGCGGGGAGCGGTACAGTTCCTGCGCACGGGGGAAGAGGTAGTGCAGGGTGGCGGCGTGTTGTGGGTGACTCCGCAGGGTCAGTTTGTGGATGCTCAGGTGCGGCCGCTGGCATTCAAGCCGGGGCTGGCGGCGCTGGCGGTGCGGGTCGCTGCGAGTCTGGGACGTTGCACCGTGATGCCGTTGGCAATCGAGTATCCGTACTGGGACGAGCGGTTGCCGGAGTGCCTGCTGGAGTTTGGTGAGGCGGTGGTGGTGACAGCGGGTGAGAGTGTGGATGAAGTGCAGGTGCGGCTGATCGCTGCGCTGGAGACAGCGATGGATGGGCTGCGGGAGCGTGCAGTGCGGCGCGATCCGGCAGAGTTTGAGGCTTTGATTGGCGGGACGCTGGGGATGGGTGGGTTCTATGGGTTGGGGCAGAGATTGAAAGCGCTTCTATTGCGGCGGCCTTATCGTGCCGAGCATAGTGCGGTGGTGGTGAATGAGAGGCGGCGGGATGCTTGAAGTCGTGACGATTGCGATGATGCTATGCGCGCTGGCCCCGGCGGTACTGTTCTGCGTAAATCTGCGACGGTATCGGGTGCCTCCTGCTGCGGGTGGCGTGGTGCTGCCGGCGGTGTCGGTGCTGATTCCGGCACGGGATGAAGAGGGTGCGATTGGAACGGTGGTGGCGAGTGCACTGGCGAGTGTTGGAGTCGAGTTTGAGGTGGTGGTGATGGATGATGCCTCCACCGATCGCACGGCAGAGATTGTGCTGGTGATGGCGGCGCGGGATGAGCGGGTGCGGCTGGAACAGGCACCAAAGCTGCCCACAGGCTGGAATGGAAAGCAGCATGCCTGCTGGGCGCTGGCGCATACGGCACGACATCCGCTGCTGTGCTTTGTGGATGCGGATGTGACGTTGCAGCCGGAGGCTTTGGCGCGGATGGCGGCGTTGCTGGTGCGAGGGCAACGAGGGTTGGTGAGTGGGTTTCCACGGCAGATGACGGAGACCTGGCTGGAGTGGCTGCTGCTGCCATTGATTCATTTCGTGCTGCTGGGATTTTTGCCGGTGGAGCGGATGCGGCGGACGACTGACCCATCGTTTGCGGCGGGATGCGGGCAGTTTCTGCTGGTGTCACGGGAGGCTTATTTTGGCTGTGGGGGACATGCTGAAATTCGGGCGACGATGCATGATGGGCTGATGCTGCCGAAGCTGTTTCGTCAGCGTGGGTATAAGACCGACCTGGCCGACCTTACTTCGCTGGTGACTTGCAGGATGTATCGCAACGCGGCGCAGGTGTGGTTTGGGCTGGCGAAGAATGCTACCGAGGGGATTGCTGCTCCGGTGCGGATTGTACCGATTAGCGTGCTGCTGGTGCTGGGACAGGTGCTGCCGTTCTGCTTTGCGGCATGGTTTGCGGTTCGAGGTGGCTTGTCACTGGCGGTGTGGGTGTATGTGCTGGTAGGGATCGCCGGGGCGTGGCTACCGCGGATGTTGGCGGCTTGGCGCTTTCGACAGAGCTGGCGCGGAGCGTTGCTGCATCCGGTGGGAATGGTGTTACTGTTGGCGGTGCAGTGGTATGCGCTGGGGCGCAAGGTGATAGGCGGTGCGGTGAGTTGGAAGGACCGAGCATATGCAGGGGAGTGAGTTTCCTCCCCTTGCAGCGTTATTTCTAGATATAGGCGATGATGTCGATCTCGATGCTCTTGCCGCGCGGGACGAGGGCAGCGACGGTGGTGCGGGCGGGTGGCTCTGAGCCGAAGCGGCCAAGGAATATTTCATTCATGGCGGCGTAGTCTTTGATTTCGTTGAGGAAGACGCTGACCTTGAGGACCTTGAGCATGGAGGAGCCGGCGTTGATGAGATCTTTTTCGAGTTCATCGAAGGCGTATTTGACATCGGACTGGAAGTCGCCCGGAGGGGCTCCGTTGGAACTTCGTCCGGAGAGGAAGACCAGGTTGCCGTAGGAGACGGCGGGCGAGTAGAGCGGCGGGGTGGCCGGCTTGGGGTCGCGGGTGTGGGTCTTCTTGCCGAGGGGTTTGGCGGGTGGGGCTGCCCGAGCTACGGTGCTGGCGCTGGCTGCGAGCATGGAGCCCAGGACTTTTCTTCGGGTGGTTAGCGCGGTCATGTTGTTACTCCGAGGCAGGGATGGTGTCGCGTGTTTTGGACCAGTTGGCGACGAGGTTATCGACTACGATATGGCCTACGCGGTAGGCGCTATCAAGGGCCGGAAGGTAAGCGGAGTATTTGCCGAGCTTGTTGGCGGCGATGCTGTCGGTGGCGGTGGTGTTGGTGGCCTGCTGATCGTAATTGCTGGCGGTGCGGAGGACGAGGACACGGTTAAGGTCAACCTTGTGGGCCTTGGCGAGCCAGGTGAGGGATTGGAGGGTGCCGGTATCTTCCATGCCGCAGACGGCGTAGGTGCCCTTGCCGTCGGTCTGATATTTGACCCAGTCGCGGGCCCATTGGTTCATCAGCTTGCCGTGCCAATAGGTGCTACCGGAGAGGTTGTCACCGCGCAGGACGAAGGGCGGGCGATGGGCGGCGGTGCCCTCGTAGTCCATGCGGCGCTTGGCCATGGCTGGGTTGTCGGGGAGCGGGGTGTCTTTGGTGAGGTTGAAGGCCCAGGAGACAAAGGTGGAGTTGAGTTTGTAGATGTTGCCGTCATCGCCGTTGAAGCGGGCCTTGCGGGGCTGCTCGTAGGGGAAGGACTTGCCAAGAGGGATGTAGCCAGTGGTCCAGGTCTTGCGATCGGCCTCGGTGGCGTTGGGGATTTCGCGCGCATCGACTTCGTGGGCGAGGTCGGCGTCGACGATGTAGTCGGACCAGACGGCCGAGCCGAGGGAGCCGACGTTGGGGTCAATACCGGCGATTCCAGCTACGACGAAGTAGGCATGGGTAAGGTCGAAGCGAGGATCAAGGCCGAGGGCCATGACAGAGGCGGTGGCGCGTGAGGTACCGACACCGGTGAGCAGACCGAGAACTCCGGTGGTGGGGTTGAAGCGTAGGTCGTGATAAGCGGCGGGAAAGGGGAGAATAGTGTCGAGGTGCTGGCGCTCGACCCAGAACTGGTACTCGCCGGGGATGTCGCCGGTGTCGGCACCCTGCTCGAACATGCTGATGACGACGACTTTGATCTCGATGGGCTTCTGGGCTGCGGCTGGTTGGGCGTTAGCGTACGGCAGAGCGCAGAGAGTGGTTACGAGCAGGAGAAGGATGCTTATGTGGCGCATGGTTGATCGTAGCGTATTGACGGACCAGGGAGAGGTCCCAGATTTATTACAAGGTCTTGCGGCAATTACATCGGACCGTAGTTGCTCCTTTGTTTGGCGTTCTTTGGGAAGGGTTGTGGGGAGGCGGGCGATTTGTGCGGCTGTTCGTGCATCCAATTTGCTATCGGTCGCTGTTACTGGGCCAGAGGGAGTACGACAGATATGAAAGTACAAGGATTGGTTGGCAGCTTTGCCCGTTGGGCGATGGTTCCGGTATTGATGGTTGGCGTTGCTATGGCTCAGGGCAATTCGGGACATGACAAGGATGATCATGGCCGCGGGAATGACAACCGGCAGGGCGACCATGACAATGGCAACCGTGGGAACGAACAGCAGCGCGGGAACAGCGACCACCACGACAATGACTATCGCTTCCGTGACCAGGACCGCCAGAACTTCCAATCGCATTACGGGCGGGATGTTCGCCGCTGGCAGCAGCGGCCCCAAGGCCGTCCTCAATTTTCGCGTGGACAGCGTGTACCCGATAACTATCAATTCCAGGCAGTGCCTTCGTCGTACTACCGCAACGTTCCGCCTCCGCCGCCGGGCTACCGGTATGGATATCGCGATGGATATGTCGTAGCGTATAACCCGACCACGCGCATCATTGCGGACGTGTTGGATTTGGTGACTGCCGCTACGCGGTAGTTTCAACAAAAGTCGAAGTGAGGAAGAGGCCGCCGGATTACTCCGACGGCCTCTTTGTTTGGTGCAAGCAGCTACTGCTTTGTCTGATTGCGGATGAGGGGGGCCACCTTGGTGCCGAGGAGTTCGATGGCACTGAGTAAGCGGTCGTGGGAGAGGGTGGCGACGGACATCTGGAAGTTGAGGCGGGCGATGCCGCCGAGGGCTTCGTTGATGTAGAAGATCTTGTCGGCCACCTCGTTAGGTTCGCCTACGATGAGGGCTCCGGTAGGACCGCGGAGGGCGTCGAATTGGGCGCGCGTGGTTGGAGGCCAGCCGCGCTCTTTGCCGATCTGGGTGAAGGTCTGGGCGTAGCCGGGGAAGAAGTGGTCGGCGGCTTCGGCGGTGGTGTTGGCGACGTAGCCGAGCATGTGGAGGCCGACCTTGAGGGTCTCAGGGGCGTGGCCGGCGCGGGCACCGGACTCGCGATAGAGATCGATGAGGGGACGGAAGCGGTGGGGCTCGCCGCCGATGATGGCGACCATGAGGGGCAGGCCGAGGACGCCGGCGCGGGCGAAGGATTCGGGTGTGCCGCCTACTCCGAGCCAGATGGGCATTTTCTCCTGTAAGGGGCGTGGAAAGATGCCTTGTCCAGTGAGTGGAGCACGATGTTTGCCGGACCAGTGGATGGGATTCTCGGCGCGGATCTGGAGCAGGAGCTCGAGCTTCTCGGCGAAGAGCGAGTCGTAGTCTTCGAGCTTGAGGCCGAAGAGGGGGAAGGACTCGATGAAGGATCCGCGGCCAGCGACAATCTCGGCGCGTCCATTGGAAACGAGGTCGAGGGTGGCGAACTCTTGGAAGACGCGGACAGGGTCAGCGGCGGAGAGGACGGTGACGGCGGAGTTGAGGCGGATGCTTTTGGTGCGAGAGGCGGCGGCGGCCAGGATAATGGCGGGGGCGGAGTCAAGGAACTCGGCGCGATGGTGCTCGCCGACACCGAAGGCATCGAGGCCGACCTGATCGGCGAGGACGATCTCCTCGATGAGGTTCTGGAGCCGCTGGGCGGGCGTGGGGATGGCGGCGGTGATGGGATCGGGGGTGAGAGCGGCGAAGCTATCTATACCAAGTTGCATGGGTCCGATTTGTATGGGTGCTGACTGCGTGCGTGTTTGTGGCATTGAACTTCTCCGGTGGGGCCTGTGGTTCGATGCGGTGGTGGGTGGTGAGGATTCAGTGGGTAACTCGTAGTGGAGTGTCTATGGTAAGTTTTCTGCGAGGAACTAACAATGAATCTGCGTTCGCTGAAGGTATTGTGCAGTGTGGTGATGGGGTTTTCGGTAGCGGCTGGCGCGCAGGTGGGTGTGCGTGTGAAGACCGACATGGGGACGGTGGAAGGCGAGATGACGCGCGACCAGAAGGTGGTGGCGTTCAAAGGGATTCCGTTTGCTGCGCCGCCGGTGGGAGAGCTGCGATGGAAAGCTCCACAGCCGGTAATGAAGTGGACCGGGGTGAAGGCGGCGAAGGAGTTTGGGTATCACTGTGTGCAGTCGGCAAGCTATGCGGACATGTACTTCCATGATCCGGGTCCAAGTGAAGACTGCTTGACGTTGAATGTATGGGTGCCCGCAGGTGCGAAGCGTGGTTCTCTGCCGGTGATGGTGTGGATCTATGGTGGCGGCTATGTGACGGGCGGCACATCGGAGTATCGGCAGGATGGGCAGAATCTGGCTCGACGCGATGTGGTGGTGGTGTCGATGAACTACAGGCTGGGGGTGTTTGGGAATTTGGTGCATCCGGAGCTGACGACGGAGTCTGGCAAGAATGCTTCGGGCAACTACGGGTTGATGGACGTTGCAGCAGCGCTGGAATGGGTGAAGCGGAATGCGGCGGAGTTTGGTGGGGACGCGAAGAATGTGACGGTGTTTGGCGAGTCGGCAGGATCGTTTGCGGTAAGTACCGTGATGGCGTCACCGGTCTCGAAGGGGCTGATGGCGAAGGCGATTGGTGAGAGCGGTGGAGCGCTCTACAGCTCCGGGCTGGGGTATGAGCCGCGTGCGGTGCGTGAAGTGCGGGATAGTGAGTTTATGCAGAAGGCGTTCGGCACGACGAAGCTGGCGGAGTTGCGACGGGTGCCGACGGAGGACCTGGTGCGGGCTGTGATGGTCAAGGGCGCTCCTCGGTTTGGGCCGAGTGTGGATGGGTACTTTGTACCAGAGCCGCTGGCGAATATCTATGCTGCGGGCAAGCAAGCACACATTCCAGTGCTGGCAGGCTGGAATGCAGACGAAGGACGCGCGGCGGGTAAAGCTACGGCTACGACGGCGAGTTTTACGACGCTGGCGGAGAAGGACTTTGGTGCCAGGTCGGGGGAGTTTCTGGCGGCGTATCCCGCGGGGACGGACGCGGAGGCGCTGGTGTCCGCGGGTGACTATGGCGGCGACAAATTTATTGCGTACTCGACGTGGCGTTGGATTGAGGCACAGGTGAAGACGGGGCAGAGTCCGGTGTACCGCTACTTCTTTACGCTGGGATCGCCGGGGGATCGATACCATACGGTGGCGGCGGGAGCTTTTCACTCCGACGATATTGAGTATGTGTTTGGAGTGCTGGACTCGCGAACGGATGCAAAGTGGCGGCCGGAAGACCGACAGCTCTCAGACCAGATGCAGCAGTATTGGGTGAACTTTGCGCGGACTGGAAATCCGAATGGGGCTGGGCTGCCGCAATGGCCGGTGTATAGCGAGGCGGCTGGATGGCCTGTGATGCATCTGGATGCGACGTCTGAGGCGAAGCCGGATACGCTGCGGCCACGGTATGTGTTTCTGGATTCGGTGTGGGGCGTTGCGAAGTAAGTTTATCCATGTACAGGTTGATTTTGAACGGGAGATACGATGAGTACGATGGATAAGCGAGAGTTTTTGAAGGCTTCTGGTGCGTTTTTGGCGACGACGATGTTGCCTGGAGGATTGATGGCAGAGGAGCAGGCAGCAGGGGCCGTGCATAGTGGGCGACGGACGAACTGGTCCGGCAACTATACGTACAACGCGAAGACGCTGGACGTACCGAAGAGTGTGGGCGAGGTGCAGGCGGTATTGAAACGCGCCTCTGCTTCGAAGGGATTGGTGAAGGCGCTGGGGGCGAAGCACTCGTTCAACGGCATCGCGGACAGTACCGGCGAGCAGGTTTCGCTGGAAGCACTGAACGGTATGGAGTTGGATGCGAAGGCGCATTCGGTAACGGTGGGAGCGGGGGTGCGGTATGGACAGCTTGCTCCGTACCTGGATGCGAAGGGCTTTGCGGTGCATAATCTGGCCTCGCTACCACATGTGACGGTAATTGGTGCGTGTGCGACGGCGACACATGGCTCGGGCAGCAAGAATGGGAACCTTTCGACGGCAATGGTTGCGCTGGAGATGGTGAAGCCGGATGGGTCTGTGGTGGCGCTGAAGAAGGAGACCATGGCGGGGCAGTTTGAAGGCGCAGTGGTGGCTCTGGGTGGTCTGGGTGTGGTGACGCGCGTGACGCTGAAGGTGGTGCCGACGTTCCAAGTGCGCCAGGTGGTGTACGAGAACCTTTCCATGAATATGTTGGAGAAGCACCTTGAAGAGATCTTTGCGAGTGCCTACAGCGTGAGTCTGTTTACGGACTGGCAGCAGCATCGCATCTCGCAGGTGTGGGTGAAGCATAAGGTGACGCCGGGCGAGAAGTTTGAGTTTGCACCGGAGCTGTTTGGAGCGAAGCTGGCGAAGGTGAAGCTGCATCCGCTGGCTGGCCACTCGGCGGAGAACTGTACGGAGCAGTTGGGTGTGGCGGGGCCCTGGTATGAGCGGCTACCGCACTTCAAGATGAATTTCACTCCTAGCAGCGGGCAAGAGCTGCAGTCGGAGTTCTTCGTACCGCGTGCGCGGGGCTATGAGGCGATGCTGGCGATCGAGGAGTTGCGCGATACGGTGACGCCGCACCTGTTTGTGTCGGAGCTGCGGACGATTGATGCGGATGATCTCTGGGTGAGCCCTTGCTATAAGCGGGCTTCGATGGCGCTGCACTTTACGTGGAAGCCGGAGTGGGATGCGGTGAAGCAGATTCTGCCGTTGATTGAGGCGAAGCTGGCGCGGTTTGACGCGCGGCCGCACTGGGCGAAGCTGTACACGATGGACCCGGTGAAGCTGCGAGCGCAGTATGCGAAGATGGCGGAGTTTCAGGCGTTGCTGAAGCAGTTTGATCCGCATGGGGTGCTGCGGAATGAGTATCTGAACCGGAACGTGTACGGCGCTTAAGGAGTTTGCAGGATGGTGGATGCGCAGTATCTGACGGATGCCTCCGGCTATATGGGGTGGGCGGAACGAGTGATCGTACCGACGACGGAGGGGGAGGTCATCGAGGTGCTGCGCGAGGCGGTGCGTACGGGGACGGCGGTGACGATTGCCGGTGCTGGATCGGGGTTGACGGGGTCGCGGGTGCCGCAGGGTGGGTGGGTGCTGTCGCTGGAGCGCTTCAAGAAGATTGAGATTGAGCGAGGCTTTGCGCGGGTGGGGCCGGCGGTGAGTCTACTGGAGCTGCGCGATGCGGCGGCGCAGACCAAGCAGTTCTACGCGCCGGACCCGACGGAGATTACGGCGTGGATCGGCGGGACGATTGCCACGAATGCGAGTGGATCGCGGAGCTTCAAGTATGGGAGTACGCGGCGGCATGTGCGGGCGCTTCGGGTGGCCCTGATGGATGGGACGGTGCGGGAGTTTCGGCGAGGTGAGGCGATTGACTTTGCGGTGCCGCAGATGCCGGTGCCAGCGACGACGAAGTACACGGCGGGCTATCGGCTGCAGCCCGGGATGGATTGGGTGGATCTGTTCTGCGGCTCTGAAGGGACATTGGGCGTGACGTTGGAGGCGGAGGTGACGCTGTTGCCGGTGCCGAAGGATTTGTTTATGGGTGTGATCTTTTTTGCTTCGGATGAGCGCGCACTGGAGGCAGTGGCGGATTGGAGAAGCATCCCCGAGCTGCGGATGATGGAGTATGCGGACCGCAACTCGCTGGAGCTGCTGCGGGAGCGTTATCCGGAGATTCCGCAGGAGGCGATGGCGGCGCTGATGATTGAGGCCGAAGGCGACACTGTAGATGCGTGGGTGACGCGGCTAGGGGGAGCTGGCGCGTTGATTGAGGCTTCGTGGTTTGCGGTAAGCGAGAAAGATCGGGAACGGTTTCGGGGGTTTCGTCATGCGCTGCCAGAGATGGTGACAGGGAAGCTGCGGCGGCATGGCTTTCTGAATATGGGTACGGACTACGCGGTGC
>JANYER010000329.1 GCA_025359825.1 Granulicella sp. | reverse complement strand
CAAGGCAGAAGTGCGGCATCATCACGTCGGCGGAGGTAGACGGAAAGAAGTTGACCGTAGCGGGCTACCTGTTTGCGCGGGACTTTCCCGAGTTTGGAAGTGTTGCCGGGCGAGACGGAGAGACCCGGCTACACGCAGAGGGTGCCCTGGGGATGAGCTACGAGCTGGCCGATGCCCATGTGGCCGACATGCGGGCGCCTGTGTGGACACTGACGCGGGCGACGTTTACCGGCGCAGCGATCTTGCTGCGCGAGAAGGCCGCATACCGGAGCACCAGCTTCCGTGTGCGGCGGGGTTGTTAGTCAATGTATCGATTGAGAGGGTGACATGAATTTTGTAAGTGTTTTGGTTGCAATTGGAAAAGGGTTTGCCAAAGGCTTGCATTGGGCGGTGCAGTATGCGGTCCCGGTGGAGCGCCTGGTGGCGCTGTTGTTCCCCGCAGCGGCTCCCATGGCAAGTGAGCTGGCGGATGCGACCACGTTGATCCAGAATGCAGTGTTGCTGGTGGAGCAGAAGTACGCTGCCGCCGGAATACAGCACGGAACTGGCGCGCAGAAGCTGGAAGAGGTGTTGCTTCTGAGTGGGCAGGCGGTACTGTCGTTGCTGACCAAGGCCGGCATCGTTGCGGATAGCGGATATGTTGCGAGCCTGGTATCGGCAGTAGTAGCAATCCTGAATGTGCAGGCAGGCCCGGCAGCGGCAACGACTGCGCTTTGAAAGGGCGGGACTTGAGTCCCGCCACAACCTTGTGGAGACAACGCGGCTTTAGCCGCCGGGGGAATGCCGGAGACTTAAGCAGACCTTCTTTAGCAGACGAAGTGAGGAGAAAGCATGGAGATGGAGATGATGGACGAGGTAAGCGCTGCAGAAGCAGGTGCTGGTGCTACCGGACTGTTGGCAACGGTAGAGCGGTTCGTTGCGGCAGCAATCACGTTGGAACAGGCAGTCGAGAAGCTGCTGGGGCAGACCGGCGACGTTGTACTCGCAGGTGGCGGCGGAGTACAGCAGATCGTGGCGGCGGTGGAGTCGGATCTGGAGCGGCGGCTGGGCGACGCAGAGTCAGCGATTGCGGCGCTGCGAGCGACCGGAGCATCCGTACCGGCTGCCGGAACGGACGCGGGCAGCAACGCGCAGGGCCGAAAGACGTTGCCGGTTGCCATGGTTAGTCTGCTGGCGAAGCAGGGCGTAACCGTCGATTCCGTAGAAGCCGGCGCGCTGGATGCCGCGCTGACCAGCCTCAGTATCGAGCAGCGCATTGCAGTAAAGGCACAGCTGATGCGCGCCGGGCTATTGGGCTAGCAAAAGCGCGTAGGGAATAGCTGAGGGACTCGGCTTAGAGGAAACTCTGCCCGAATTAGAACGAGATAGATGGGCTAACGAAGGGTGCGGCTACGGCTGCACCCTCTTTATTTGGAAAGAGGAAACGATGAACGCGAAGTTTACAGAGATTCATGCAGCAGCAGACTACCTGGGACCTGGTGCGATTGAAGTGCCGATGTATCAGTCGGAGATCACCGACCTGGTGCGCCGTCGTGGCGTATTCGGCCAACGCATCAAGCAGGTTCCGGCGACGGGCCATCCGTCGCGATACTTTGAGCAGACCCTGATCGCCTCTCCGGCTGCGTCGTCCGGCTTTGTGGACCCGCGTAATATTGTTGCGCCCCTGGTCTCGCCGACCCGTGTGGAGCGCAGCGTTCCACTGAAGGCGTTGGTCGCACAGATCAACTACAACCTGTTCGATATGGAGCTGGGCCAGCAGCAGAGCCAGTTTGCCTACCTGCAGGCGAAGGACCTCACCGACACCGTCGAAGGCGTTCTGCGCACGCACGATGTAGCGTTGTGGAACGGTACCGACACCAGCCTGAGCTCGCCGACCACGGCACAGTACTTCGGCGCGGGCGCGCAGATCGCCGCCGGTGGCAACTCCGTAACCATCGGCACCAGCCAGAGCATCGTCGATGGCTTCAAGTCGACCATCGCCCAGATGGTGTCGAACAGCAGCTATGGCGTGCGCCCCACGGCTATCTATGCGAATCCGGTGCTGCTGGATCTGATCGACCGCGAGATGAAGAACGAGTTCAACGTCGTCCTCGGCACCCGCGAGATCACCGCCGGCTTCACCGTGAAGATGCTCTCCACCCAGGCCGGCGAGATCCCGCTGATCCCCGAGTGGACGCTGGGCTACACGGGCACACCCGGCTCCGGCTCTGCGGTATTGCCGGCCTACATCGTGACGGAAGACCTGATCGAGTACCACTGGCTCAGCGATCCGAATCCACGCATCTTCCAGCTTGGCGTTCCGGGTTCGCTGGCGTCGCAGTATGTGGTGGTGAAGTTCGGCGGCCTGGTGGTGAAGGGTGCGAACTACGCGCACTATCAGGTGTTGGTCGACCGCTAGGAGTGGTGATCTGGCGGTGCTGTTGGGGGTTGCAGCTGCAACGGGGTCGGTGCGTATCGCGCCGGCCCCATTGCCTTTTATCGATGTCTTGGGAATGAGAGGGTGCGATGGGGTATTTGTTGCCGACGGAGTATGTGCAGTACGGGCTGACGGCAGAGACGACGGATGACTGGGTGACCACGGCCTCGGCCTTGATGGAGTCCTACTGCCGGCGGCCCAGTTTGATGGTGACGCAATATGTCGAACGCCTGCGGATCACGGCAGGGTCGCAGACAGTGCAGCTTAGCTATCGTCCGCTGATGGCGGCGACAGGGGCTGCGTCCGCGCTGGTCAGCGTGAGGGTTCGCTATGCCAAACCGCGACGCGGCGAGCTGGCCGATCCGTTTCGAGAACAGGTGGCCTGGGCGTTCAACGTACCAGGGAGCTGGAGCGGGTTGGATGTCGCCGCAGTGGATCTAAACAGTACGACCGGCGAAGTGACGCTGCCGCAGAACTTCCTTGGCCTGGACTACAACGAGGTGGAAATCACCTACACCTCTGGATTCGTAACTGTTCCAGTTTCAATTAAGGTTGCCTGCGCCCAGGTAGTGAAGAACGCCCAGGCGACGCCCGCTGTAAACGTCAAGCGCAGTCAGGTGGACTCGTTGCAGATCGAGTACTTCAGCGGTGTGCTGATCGATCCGCAGGTTCAGGCGCTGCTGCGGCCGTATGTTGCGGAAAGGCTGGGGTGAGACGATGGCCGATTTAACGAAGTCCTCGAACGCCGCGGTACGAGCTACGGATGCCCTGCTGCGAGCGGCTGGGGGACGGGCTGTGTTGTTGCGGCTGCCTGCGCCCGGGGTTCCAGCGGATGCTGCGGAGCAGCTTGGTCTGGCTGTGCCGGAGTTTCAGGATGTAGAGCTGAAGCCGGTAGTCGTGCGTGCTGTGAAGGCCGGCTCGGGGAAGGCCAGCGCCGGAACCCGGGAGCTACTGGTGTCGGCCACGGCGGTCAACAGCGTCGTTGGTTCACTTGCATTTGCTGCGGCCAGTGTTCTGTTTGCTGTGGCCTACGGCGTGCTGCTGGATGGCGTGCTGCTGGAGGTGATCTCAGCCACGGAGCAGGAGACCGGTGGAGTGCCGTATCTGTATCGGCTGATCGTACGGGTGCCCGCTGCGTTTGTGGTGTAGAGCAGTGAAGTGTGGGAGCTTAAAAATTTGTAGCAGGTGAGGTTACAAGTGTATGCAGAGTGCGAAGAATACGTTTTACGTGACGGTACGGGACAGGCTGGCGGCGCTGAATCCGGTACGGACGATGGTGGTGCGGGGCGTAACGCGGCCCGGCGCATTGGTGGAAGAGAACGAGCTGGCCGTGGCACTGCAACCGGTGGATACGTTTTGCCTGCGCTGGACGGGCTTGCGGGTCGACTCGCAGGCGGCGCTGCCACTGGTCTCGATGGTGTGTGAGGTGCGGTACAGCACCGATGGTTCGGAAGGGAATGGCGGAATGGACCGCGGGCGTCTGCTTGCGGCGATGGATGCGGAGCTCGCCAATGCGATCCATGCTGCACCGCAGAGTGCCTTGAAGGTGGACTTTGCGCACGGCGCCGCCGCGATGGGGACACGTGTGTTTTGGGGAGAAGCGACCTTCGGAGACACGGTGGTGGATGCAGGCCGGCTGTCGCGAATGGCAACGGTTGAAGTGTTTGCGTACCAGGAAGCAGGGGAACGATGAGTCAGCAGAGTGAGCAGAGCGAGTTCATGGCACCGGTGACGCGGCGGGTGCGGGCGTACTTCGCTGCAGTCAACCGCGCAACAGGTACCCCGGCGGTCTTCGATGCAGCCCAAATGGGAAGCTTTGCGGTCGATGCTCCGCCAGCCCCTTGGATAGACCTGGGGTGGTGCACGGGGTTCACGCGCAAGAGCGAGACGAAGGTGGAGGCGCTGCGGACCGGCGCTCCAGCCATGGCGGCTGAGCAGATACGGTCCGCGGTCGAGGCCATAGTAGCTCTGGAGTTTGAGAGTTGGGGAAAGCTGCAGCTGGCCCTGGCAGCAGGTTCGCAGCAGATGAACCTGCTGGTGCCTGCAGGTGGTGCGGCGTTGAATGGAAGCGGTGGCGTTGCTGCAACGGCGGTGGCGTTGAGTGCTGGTTCGACCGCTACGAGCCTGAATGTGGGCGCTACGGCTGCAACGAGCTTTCACGCTGGTGACTTCGTAGCGGTGGATGTGGACTACGTCGCGCAGGTGGGTTTTGTAGGCAGCGGCGCGAGCGGCGCCTATGTGAAGCAGCCGGCAGATGTTGGTGACGATGCGAACTACATTCGGCGGATCACGCTGAATGTAGGGCGAGTGAATGGAATCGCCGATGGCGTCTTGCAGCTGGAACATCCGCTGCTGGCAGGTGCTCCTGAGGATGGCATGAAGGTGAGCCGGATGACGGGCTTTGTCGATCGCGAGGGTGGAAGCTTCTTTCACGAGTGGTCAGCGCTGTTCTGTATGGAGGGAGAACAGGGGGACAGGGTGCTGTATTACTATCCGCGCCTGCAGTCGATGCAGGGGGGAGCAGAGAAGGCCGAGGTGCTGGCTGGTCCGCTGCAGCGGCTGAGGTTGGCAGGTGCATTTCGTGCGCTGCCGGTGGTCGATACGAACGATGGCTCTAACGTGGTTTGCTTTCGCAGTTATCTGCCAAGTTAACCATCCAGGGTAACCATCGGCGGGTGATTTGTTGATGTTGGGTAAGGGCTGGATGCGAAGAATTAAGGAGAACAACGATGCGATTTAAGTCTTGGTTCGATGAAGGACTTTACCAAGGGAAGTACAAGGGGTGGGTGCTGGTGCATCTACTGTTGCTGACGATGCCTGGTCTGGTTACGGTTGTGAATCGTGCTGCGTGGGCGCAGAGTGCGAGCGCGGTTGCGACGACCCGGGTCTCGGATACGGTGTACCGGGCCGATGGTACGGCAGCCTCAGGCACGGTCATCGTGAGTTGGGGCGCTTTTACCACCGCCCGCGGGCAGACTGTTCCGAACGGCAGCACTTCCGCGGCGATTGGCGCAGGTGGGTTGCTGAGTGTGCAACTGGCTTCGAACGCCGGCGCTACACCGATGGGAAGTTACTACACGGCGGTGTATCACCTCAATGATGGCAGCGTGAGCCGGGAG
>JANYER010000215.1 GCA_025359825.1 Granulicella sp. | reverse complement strand
CTTCAGGCCGAGGTGCCGAGGCATGGCTACCCTGGCCGTGCACAAGCCACCGCTGCAGC
Organism: Granulicella sp.; assembly: GCA_025359825.1. GTDB lineage: Bacteria > Acidobacteriota > Terriglobia > Terriglobales > Acidobacteriaceae > Edaphobacter. The sequence goes on along the minus strand of JANYER010000215.1, from coordinate 2,185 downwards.
AGTGGCTGCAGCCACAATAGTGGCGGTGGCGACGACAGCAACAGCGGTGGCGGCAGCGGCAGCGGCAGCGGCAGCAGCAGCGGTGGCGGCAGCGGCAGCGGCAGCGGCAGCAGCACCAGTGGAGGCGGTGCACCAGTGCTGCATGGCGGGCTGCGACTTCAGCCTCTCACTGGAACATCGTGGCAGCAGCGCGCAGAAACGGGGCACGCACTGGTCTACCCACCCGCACCGCGCACATAAACTGCAGGGGACCCAGTTTCTGGCAGCCCACGCCGAGCGCGACTGGGCTACGACACTGTACTCCTGCGCACCATGCAGCCACAAGTGCATGGGCAAGCACAACCTGGCCGTTCACGAGCGCACTGCAACACACCTTAAGCACTGCACAGCGCACCGAGGTGGGCCCGCGGTAACAGATCCGCCGCCGTCTGTACCCCGCGGTGGTGTCTCCCCTGTGCCAGGCATCGCCACCCTATCCTGGCACCTAGAGGCCGGTAACCCGGTGCGAGCGCAGTTGGATGCCGTATCCTGCGAGGCGCTGCTACGACACCAACTCATCACGGTGAAGACGATCCCAAAATCTCTAGTGGCCTCGTTTGCGTCTGCCCTGACTTTCACACTGGAGCGCCTGCAGCACACCGTGGAGAAGGCAGCAGCTGAGGTGAACCCGATTGACGGCGACGAGCCGCCTGCCTCGGCTGCTCCGGCTGGTCAGGATGCGCTGGCAGAAGCAGGGTCCTGGGCGAAGCTGTTCCACCTCCTGCCGTCGCTGCTGCTGATACCTGACGGCAGTATCTCGAGGGCTGAGCGCTTCAGGCTCTTTGCAGCAGGTGACCTGACAAAGCTCATTGCTGACACCCTTCTCTTTGCCAACAAGCGTGCAGCCTCTCCACGTAAGCCGCAGACCTGGGAGTCCATCCGCACGCGTGCGCCGATCATCGCGCGTCAGCCTGGAGGCATTGGCAAGGTGGCTCGCAGCCTGGCACAGGGCCCCAACACCGCGTCGCCTAGGACGCAGGCCACGCTAGCCGCGCTGCTGATTAAGCACCCTGCCGGTGATGACCCAGCTACGCTGCTTGCCCAGGAACAGGCAGGCTGGAGTGAGCCAGGTGCAGCTGCCGAACCATTCAATGGCACTGACGTGCGGGGTGCTATCATGCGGTCTGCGCCGAGCGTGTCGCCGGGGCTGTCAGGGCTGAGCATCTATCACCTGCAGCAGTGTGTGCGCTATGCCGGGGCAGGGGCTGCCAGCAAGCTCACAGCAAGCCTGGCCTGGCTAGGCACCACAGCGTACGCTCGCGCCGATGCTTTGCCAGCGGCCTTCTGGGACCTGCACAAGGCGGCCAGGCTCAGTGCAGTCGGCGTCAAGGCGAGGCCAATCGCCTGCGGTGACACGCTGCGCCGGCTCTTCGGATCCATCTACTGCAAGCGGTCCAAAAAAGCCTGCTCAGCGCTCTTCGAGACTGTGAACCAGTTTGGCGTCGCGGTAACCGGAGGTGTGGAGCGCGTGGCAGCCATGGCACAGCTGGTGCACCAGGCGGGCGGAACAATGCTGGCCATCGACGGCCGTAACGCCTTCAACGCGGTATCACGGACGCAGGTACAGAAGTGCGTCGCAAAGCACCTTCCCGACCTATACCCCTACGTGGTGCGCATGTACGGCTCCGCCTCCACCCCATCCCTGCTCTTCAGCCTGGACGGCGAGGCACAGCCGGCAGTGGTGCCATCACGCCAGGGGGTTCAGCAGGGTGACCCACTGGGGCCATTGCTCTTTGCGCTGGCCCTGCTACCCATCATGAGTGACTTCATGGTGCGGTACCCGGACCTGTCCTTGCCCGGCTTCCTTGACGACCTCACTCTACTGTGCCTGAGCGGACAGCAGCTGGAGGCGGACCTGACGGCGATGGCCGAAGCGTTTAGTTGGCTCAAGGGCCGCCTGCTGGAGGAGGGTGTCGACGTCAACATGGAAAAGACTATCTGCCTGCTGCCCGCAGAGGCCCAAGCCTCTGCACCACTGGCTCAGCGGCACAACTTACGCACCTGGGCTGCAGGCGTGCTGGGAGCCAGGGTCGAAGCGCAGCCTGGCATTGTGCTCGTCGGTGTGCCTATTGGCTTACAGTCGTACATAAGTCGAAGTGCTCCGTAAACCCGAGAGTGACTCGCTGCTGCGGGAGCTAGCGCAGCT
>JANYER010000289.1 GCA_025359825.1 Granulicella sp. | reverse complement strand
GGATACAAGAGCTACCGCGCCAAGGTCTTTGAGAACTTTCCCCGCACCAACCTGCCCGACACCTTCTCCAGCTATTCGGAGTTTGAGCAGTATGTGAACCTGCTCATCAAAACCAACTGCATCGACAACGCCAAGAAGATCTGGTGGGACGTCCGCCCGCATCCCTTCTTCAACACGGTTGAAGTACGCATCTGCGACATTCCGCTGACGGCGCCGGAGACCATCGCCATCGCTGCATTGATCCAGGCCACCGCCTGCAAGCTGTGGCACCTGCACGCGCAAAATCAGGACTTCCGCCAATATAGTCGCGCCTTGCTGATGGAGAACAAGTTCCGGGCTGTCCGGTACGGGTTGGATGGCAAGATGATCGACTTCGGCAAGCAGACCGAGCTACCCGTCCGGGAACTCATACTGGAGTACTTAGACTTCGTCAGCGACGCTGTCGATGAACTCGGGAGCCAAAAGGAGATCGCCTACATCCACACCATGCTTGAGCAGGGAAGTGGAGCTGATCGCCAGCTCAAAGTCTTCCGCGACACCGGAGACCTGAAGACAGTGGTCGATTACATGGCCGAGCAGACCAAGTTCGGCCTTTAGAAGCTGCTGAAAAACCCTCTGTTTTGAAAGTGCGTGGCTTCAGCCACGCCGCAAGTTCCATAACAACAACGTGGCTTTAGCCACTGAGGAAATCTCCCCGCGCCACATCCGATTTTTTCAGCACCCTCAGGTGTAGACCCCGCTGGCTTCAATCCCATCCCACTTGACAAAACCTCCCGCCAGAACATGTCTCCGCCAAGGAGCCGACCCATACGTCAAAACACAAGTCCAAGCCTAACTCCCATCGTTGGAAGACTTTGCGCAAGATTGACGGGGGGAGGGGGGTACTACGGCACAGGCCCATCACCATCCACCCAGTAGCCTGTACGCCCTTGAACTCTCACCCCTCTATACTCCCGCAGCGCGACCTGCAGCGCGTGAAATCCAGCGTGCGGGGCAATGGGATGGAAGCTCAACATATATCGATTGGAGATATGGTTGGAGAGCCGCACCATGTCCCGTTGCAGCCCCTTCTCATCACTGAATTTGAAGTACTCGCCGCCACTCACATGCGCGACCGTCTCCGGCACATTCTGCCGCAGCGCATTCCGCGCCGCGATCGCCGCCATCTTCGCCAGCCGCAGCGGAGGAGCCAGCAGACTCAGGCAGTCATAGGCCTGCACCGCCTTGTTCTTCTTCGCCAGCGGATCGGCGTCCGGGTCGTCCGCCATGCAGCCGCCCGCCGGCCCCGGCCCCCCACCCCCCAGCATCTCCGAAGCCTCATGCCCCACCTGTGAGCGTGTGCTTGAAAATCCCATGCTGTAGATGGCGGTATTGGTGTCGCTGATTGCCTTGAGCGCATCCGCAGCTTTCAATTTGCTGCCATGGTCGTTGGTCTCGCTGATGAGCAGAATCGCGCGACGATACTTCGGCGGCTGCACCTTCAGCATGTCTACCGCGATGCCAATTGCGTCGTAGATCGCCCCGCCCGCGTCTCCTTCGGGCATCTTCCGGAAGGCTGAGTCCACCTTATCGAGGTCGGCCGTAAAGCCCTGCGAGACGCCGGCGTAGCTATCGAACTCCACCACTGCCACACGATGGGGAACCGCTCCCACGACTGACTCCAGCAAAGGCCCTATCCCCCGGTAGTGCTCCAACTGATGCGCCCCCGAGCCACCCGTCTCCACCACAATCACCAGGGCCAGTGGCTCCCCCCCGGTATCCTCTTCAAGCGTTACGGTCTGCTCGATCCCGTCATCGGTGACGATAAAATCCTTGGCTTGCAGGGTGAAGACCGGCTCGCCATTCTTGGCCGTACCCATCGTCGGAACCAGCACGAGGGTGGTACGTGCAGTGAGCGTCGTGACCTGGTCGGAGCTCTCTGCCGGAGCTGCTGGCTGAGGTGTTGCCGTCTGCGTCAGCGCCGCCTGAGGCCACATCAATATCGCTGCAATAAAAAGTATCCGCATATACACCCTGCCTAAGTCTAACGTTCCCAATCGCAGCTCTACTCTGGTAAAAGCAAGCTATCAACCGACCCGCCAAACATTTACTCTAAAACAACATTGGAGTAACAGACTTTATGACTACGACGCTCGAACCCGTGATCCAGGCCGACGAAGCGAACACCCTCCGCACGACGCCGTTTCCCGCGGAGTTCTCGCCCGGCGCACACAACGCCGTGACCACCTGCCTGCGCATTCAGCCGTCGGAGAAGGTGACGCTGATCACCGACGAAGCCTGTATCACCATCGCCGCCTCGCTGGCCGCAGAGCTGGACCGTATCGGCTGCGCCTGGAACTCCTACGTGCTGGAGTCGGTGGCGCCGCGTCCGCTGGTCGGTATGCCGGCCGAGATCCTGGCCGACATGGAGACCTCACAGGTGAGCATCTTCGCCGTAGTCGTACAGCCCAACGAGCTCCGCTCGCGTATGGAGATGACCGACGTCGTGAACCGCCGTCGTATGCGCCATGCCCACATGGTGAACATCACCGCCGAGATCATGACGCAGGGGATGCGCGCGGACTTCCTGGCCGTCGACCGCCTCTCCCAGGCTGTTCTGGACAAGGTGCGCCAAGCGACATACGTGCGCGCCACCACCCCCACCGGCACCGACATTCACGCCCAACTCTCTCCCGACTATCGCTGGTTCAAGACCTCCGGCATCATCAGTCCAGAGAAGTGGGGCAACCTGCCCGGTGGGGAGTGCTTTACGTCACCCCTTGAAGTCAATGGAGTTTTTGTAGTCGATGGGGTGGTCGGCGATTTCCTGTGCGCGCGCTACGGTATCCTGCGCGATCAGCCTTTGACGATCCACATTGAAGGCAACCGCATCACCAAGGTTTCCTCTGACAACAAACAGCTCGAGCAGGACTTCTGGGCGTACACCCACACCGACGAAAACTCCGACCGCGTGGGAGAGTTCGCCATCGGCACCAATATTGGCGTCGAGCGGGTGATCGGCAACATCTTGCAGGATGAGAAGTTCCCTGGCATTCACATCGCCTTTGGTGACCCCTACGGCGCCCACACCGGTGCACCGTGGAAATCCTCGACGCACATCGACGTGGTTGGGCTGGAGTTCAACATCTGGCTCGGCAACGCCTCTGGCGAAGAAGAGCAGATCATGCGCGAAGGCGTATTTCTGCTGGATGCTTAGCTTGCAGTAGAGACATTACGGCAGCGCGAACGCGACATAGGCCGCGCCCTGAGGACCCTTCGGGTCGCGAGCGCCGCTGGTTGCGATCACCACGTACTGCTTGCCGTCGATCATGTAGGTTGCCGGGGTTGCATTGCCCGCATAGGGAAGCACTGACTCCCACAGAAGTTTGCCTGTCCGGCTGTCGAACGCGCGTATCTTGCGGTCGTAGATTGTGCCGCTGATGATTACCACTCCACCTGCTGTCACGATCGGGCCGCCATAGTTTTCTGAGCCCGTATCCTTTATGCCCTTGACTGATAGTTCGGGATACTCTCCCAGCGGGATCGTCCAAAGATATTTTCCGGTATTCAGGTCGATCGCATTCAGCGTTCCCCATGGCGGGTCCACAGCGGGGTATCCATCGGTATCGAGAAACTTGCGGTAGCCGGTAAAGCGATACTTCGCCATCACGGCTGGTGCAGCTTCAGACTCGGCTTCGCGTTTGGAAGAGGTATTGGCGGAGCCTGCCGGGTCGTTGCCGGTCTTGAGGTAGTTCAGCAGGGCCTCAAGCCTTGCGTCGGCTACGCCGGGGAAGGCAGGCATTCGCCCTCTTCCGGTGTGTACAACCTCTGCAATGGCTGTATCCGACAACCGCTTGTCCATATCTACCAACGAAGGAAACGCACCAGGCGACCCCTTGCGATCCGCGCCATGGCAGGCAGAGCATTGGCTCTGGTATAGGGTTGATCCCACTCCGCCTCCGGGTTTGTTCTCGGTCAGGCCGCCTGTCCATGCGAGGTCATTGGAGTTGATATAAATAACTCCGCTCGTGGGGTCCACGGCCGGTCCACCCCACTCCGCGCCGCCGTCAAAGCCGGGAAAGACCACCGTCTGCTTATCCACGCTGAAAGGAACAAACTGGCCAGCACTGCGGAAGGTCTTGAACTGCTCCAGCGCCCAGGCGTGCGCCTCCGGGGTGCGGGTGGTCAATATATCCGCTGTCAGCATCTGCCGTGCATAGGGGGCTGGCAGGGTCGGCAAAGGCTGGGTGGCTGCGGCCTTTTCACCCGGCACATCCGATGCAGGGAAGGGCATCTCTACGATGGGAAACAGAGGCTTGCCAGTGGAGCGCTCAAACAAAAAGACGAACCCATGCTTGGTCGTCTGCGCCACAGCGTCTACCGCTTTGCCGTCTCGGTGCACCGTCAGCAAGACCGGAGGCGAGGGGAAGTCGCGGTCCCAGATATCGTGGTGCACGGCCTGAAAATGCCAGATTCGTTTTCCGGTATTCGCGTCCAGGGCAAGTAATGTATTCGCGAAGAGATCGTCGCCAATGCGGTCGTAGCCATAGAAGTCATTAACGGCTGAACCGGTAGGCGCGAAGAGGATCCCTCGCTTCTCATCCAGCACCATGCCTGCCCAGTTGTTCGCTGCGCCTGTGACCTTCCATGCGTCCTTTGGCCACGTCTCGTAGCCGTACTCGCCAGGATGAGGAATGGTGTGGAACGTCCAGCGTAGCTCGCCGGTATGTACGTCGAAGGCCCGTATATCCCCATGCAGCGCAGGCTCCGCTTCGGGTGCTCGGAAGCCCACCATGATCATGTTCTTGTAGATCACACCGGGTGAGGTAAGGGCGGCGAACTCGTTGCTGGGATTGCCTTCGGTTAGGCCCTTGCGCAGGTCGATCTTGCCTCCATCGCCGAATGTGAGGATCGGTTGGCCGGTAGCGGGGTCCAGGGCATAGAGGTTGGTCAGCGCGCCAGCAAACAGAATGCTGCTCTTGCCATCCGTCCAAAGACTCAGCCCCCGCGTGGGCTGGCGTCCTATACTGCCGGGGTCGAACCGCCACAGCTCCTTGCCGGTTGCGGCATCTAACGCAATCACCTTCTGCGAGGGTGTATAGCCGTATAGCATTCGACCGACGATGAGCGGGTTCGTCTGCAGGCCACCTTCTTCACGCGCGTCAAACGTCCACGCCACTTTAAGCTGCTTCACGTTGCTGGCATTGATCTGGGTCAACCCGGAGTAGCGTTGTCCTGCGACGCCACCGCCATAGGTCGGCCAATCTGGCACTCCGCCTTTTGCAACCTGTGCGGTCGCAGCCAGCCCCACGATTCGGTCCTGGCTCAACCTGAGGCCGGACGCGGCCACCAGGACTGCAAGAACATACCACCCGGTCCGCTTCCTCATCACACGCTCCAGTGCCTCCAACGCAGTCTACATCCAGCCGCTTCGCGACAGCACCATGGCAGGAGCGAAGAGCAAAGAACATCCCGGCAGGAGAGATTATTCAGCCTAAGAGATCTGAATCAAACTTCAATCCACTACGACCGCAGCTTGAAAGGAAAAGGTAGACTAGCACCCATGCTGCAGCCCTATCGAGACGACTTCAATCGTCGCTTTACGCATGAGAAGTACGCGGAGCTCCGGCGTGAGCTGGATCGGCAAACCCGCACCCGAATCGACTTTCGCATCTGCGAGACACCATGCTTCTTTGCGAAGGAGCTGCTGGACGAGTTGGCGGCTACAGGGGCCGAGCTTACCCAACAACTGCTGGATAACCCGGCTTATCTTGAGGCGTCCCGTCAGGCTGTTCCAGAGTTATATCGAGTCGCAGGCGATTCCTTGCATCCGCATTTTATGACCGTAGACTTCGGCTTTGTGCGGGAGCAAGATGGGTCGCTCAGTCCGAAGTTGGTGGAGCTGCAGGCCTTTCCTTCGGTCTTCGGCTACCAGCAGGTGCTTGCGGACCAATACATCCGGACGTACGACCTAGACCCGAACCTGACCTCACTACTGGGTGGCCACACAGAGAACTCGTACTGGGAGCTGCAGCGTACGGTGATCCTTGGTGGCCATGCGCCTGAGAACGTCGTCCTGACGGAGGTCGAGCCTGCTACCCAGAAGACGCTCCCGGACTTCCATGTCTACGAAGACCGGCTGGGAATTCGCACGGTGGATATCGCTGCATTGACGAAGCAGGGGAGACGCCTTTATTACCTGCGAGACGGTGTCCAGACGCCCATCCACCGTATCTACAACCGTGCCATTGCAGATGAGATGGAGCGCAAGGAAATCAAGCTGAACTTTGATCTCCGGGACGATCTCAATGTGGAGTGGGCGGGTCATCCGAACTGGTACTTCCGTATCAGCAAGCTGTCGCTGCCGTATCTCGATCATCCTTCTGTCCCCAAAGCCGTCTTTCTGGACGAGTGGTTTGCCACACAGGGTGCAGGGCTGCCTGAGGACCGTAGTCAACTCCTCCTGAAGCCGTTGTATTCCTTTGCTGGGAAGGGAATCCAGTTTGCCCCCAGCGACGCCGACCTGGCTGCTATCCCAGCGGAAGAACGCCAAAACTACCTTATCCAACAGCGAGTGACGTTTGCCCCGATCATCGATACTCCCGCTGGTCCGACTCAGGCAGAAGTCCGCATCCTCTATGTATGGCCGGATCACGCTTCCATGCAGCCTGTGATGAGTCTCGTACGTTTAGGTCGTGGCTTGATGATGGGGGTGGATCACAACAAAGATCAGGAGTGGGTGGGTGGATCCGCCGCTCTCTTTCCTGCGTACTAAGCACAGGGAAAGAAAGGGGAAAGAAGCAAAATCACCACTTCATTGGATGCCAGGTGCGATAGACTCCTGCTTACGGCGAGTTTGCATGGATTTTCCGGTACCTGAAATATTGAAGGAGGACGTATGACCTCTCAACTGAAACCAGTGCCCGACAATCCAGTCCGTACATCGGTGAGATTTCCAATGAAACTTGCCCTGCACATGCAAAGTGCGCAGGGTGAGCTAGATGCTGTAACTGAAAACATTTCGTCCAACGGTTTGCTGTTCGTGGGCGAAGTTTTACCAGCAGTCAATACCCGTATCGAATTTACGATTGTTATGCCTTCCTCGGTGATGGGTTCAGCACGAGATGTAACGATTAACTGCATTGGCCGCGTCATTCGTCACCAGATTCAGGGAGACATTAAGAAGGCCGCAGCAGTAATCGACGAATATTATCTAAAGGCTTGATCTATGACGGTTACAAACATGAATCCGATCTGGAGCAGCGATGAGGATCATGAAGATATTGATGGGGCGGTAAAGCCGGGGATACGTGTCATCCTTGCGGATTCACAAGGGATCTTCCGCGTTGGAATGAAGAAAATCTTTGCCATCGAAGATGACATCCGCGTTGTCGCGCAAGTGGAGTCTTTGCCGAATCTATACATCGCTTTGGAACGATTTCCGACTGACGTCGTCTTGCTGGAAGGCCAATTGATATCCGGTACGGTCGATGCAGTTCCGGATATAGTGCGTCAGGCTCCGGAAGCGAAGCTAATCGTCCAGGTCACGGACGCGGATGAAGCCAATACCGTAGAACTGTACCGGCGTGGAGTGCGAGGAGTCGTGCCGCGTTCCATCTCGCCGGATCTGTTGGTCAAGTGTGTCCGCAAAATTGCCGCTGGTGAAACCTGGATCGACAACCAATCCATCAGCTGGGTAATTGAAGCGTATCGGTCTCAGGTCGTTACCCTAATTGAGCCAAAGATTCAGCCGAAGCTCTCCCAGAAAGAGATCTCGATTATCAGCTGCATTACCCGAGGAATGCGCAACAAAGAGATTGCATACCATGTCGGAACGACCGAACAGGTCATCAAGAATTATCTGCGGAAGATCTACGACAAACTTGGTGTTTCAGACCGGCTGGAGTTGGCCCTCTATTGCCTGCACCATGAAATCTTGAAGAAGAGTCCGGAAGATGCTGAAGGCCTAGAACTGGACCGTACCGAGCCCACCATGCCACTCAGCGCCAAGATGTAGAGAGGATGTAAAAAGGAGAGGAGGACGGATCCCGTCCTCCTCT
>JANYER010000257.1 GCA_025359825.1 Granulicella sp. | reverse complement strand
CGTTGCGCGCGACAGAGTGGAGTGCGCTTGCTTGCCTCCATGTTGGGGTGGCTTTGTGGCTACGTATTTGTCAATCCTGCCCTAACGGACGCAACGCCGTCGGGGCAGGATCGAAGTGTCGGCGAAATGACCAGTACGCTGTTCTGCGAAGACTATGCCTCTGCGAAAACTATGCCCCTGCGAAGACTATGCCGGACTTTTATATGGATGGTCTAGACTGCCTGCCGGACAGTCCATCTTCTGCGTCCAGATCGGCAGAAACTTATGATTCAGATACATGAATTGTTGCTTGTCTTTGACCAGCACGAACCCGTCCGTGAAGGAATCCATTTCCGCATATCTTGGATCCAGCACAACCTTGCCTTTTGGATCGATCAGACCCCATAGCCCATCTTTTTTCACGGGGCAAAGGCCTTCGCTGAACTCCCCGGTTTTTTCCCAAACCATGGGAAGTGCCACCGAACCATCATGGCGGATGAAGCCCCACTTTCCATCCAATTCAACCGCACACACCCCTGCATTGAAGCTGGCAGCGGTGGTGTATTGATAGGGGATGACCAACTCCCCACCCTTGTTGATGAAGCCCCACCTAGCTCCCATTTTCACCGGAGCCAAGTCTTCGCTGTAACCATTGGCAGCGTCGAACTGCGGTTTCACGGCAATGGTTCCGTCCGGGTCGATGTATCCCCACTTGCCATTTATTACTACTCGAGCGCGAGCATCCTGAAAACTGCGCGCAACCTCGAACCTCTGGGGGAAGGCTTCTTTGCCGTCGGGCCGAATGAAATGCCACTCCTTGCCCACACGAACGGGACTACAGTTCCAGTGGAAGTTTCGTGCCTCTTCAAACTGCGGAGGCAGGGTCTCTTCTCCGTGGCGGCCAATGTAGCCCCAGAGGCCACCGCGATGCACGGCTGCCCAGTCCGACGCGAAGGGGAGCACCGCATCGTACCGGGCAGGCACCGCGAGAACCCCCTTGGGGTCGATGAATCCCCAGCTACCACAATAGTTGGCTGGCAGGAGGATACGCGTCTCCTGTGCCTGTAGCGGAAGATTTAACGCTATTGCGCTCGCTGTGGCGAACTGGATAAAGTTGCGACGGGTCAAGGTGGTCATGGATTGTTCTCCCTTAAATCTAGGTTGTCTTCAAGGCCGGTTGGTTTCCCCGGCCGAACGAAGTTAGAAGGCGGCGCGCAGGCTAACCTGGAAGGCTCGTTGCGTGCCTGTCCCGGTTGCACCCGGAGTTAGCTGCGTGGAGATGATCCCGAAGTTTCCTGCCGAGAGATTGGTGGGCGGTAAGCCATACTGAGCGCGATTCAAGAGATTGAAACCCTCGCCCCTGAAGGTAAACGCAAAGCGGTCCCGCGAATAGATTGCCTTATCGATGGAGCCGTCTATCTGCCATGTCCCTGGCCCTCGCAATAGATTTCGTGGGGCGTTGCCGAAGGTGCCTGCCGCCGGCGCTACAAATGCAGCGGCGTTGATCCAGTGCTGAGGCGTTCTGCCGGCGGGGGGCACAAAAGAAGTGCCAGGCACAAGGTCTGGGCGTTGGGGAGAGGTTGAGTTTCCATCCGGGATAGTCGCGGCGCTCCTCGAAATGGTTATGTTGAGCGGAAGTCCGGTTCTTGCAACCGCGAGTCCGCTGACCTGCCACCCCCCTGCGATATAGCTTGCGATACCCGTTTGCAGATATGCCCGCCCTGGGCCAAACGGCAGAACATACACTGTGCTTGCCGTAAAGGAGGACCGGATGTCCTGATCGCTGCTGGCTCGCTCGCATATCCTGCACGCGACATTTTGCGGATAGGTCTGTTCGCCTCCACCGGTTGAGCCGTCGTTGATCGAGTGCGACCACAAATAGTTAGCGCCGAGTAGAAAACCGTTGGAGAACTGACGATTGATGGTTGCCGACAATCCATGGAAATGAGCATTGTTCCCCATTTTTTTGTAGTCGACCTGCCCGAATGTGGGCAGCGGGCGCGTCTTCGTGACTGGATCCAACACATTGAGGTACGTGCGTGAAGGGATGTGTGCGCCGTGGCTGCCGATATATCCAATCTCTGCCAATATCTGGTGGGGCAGGCTCTGCTGAATCGACGCACCCCATTGGCTGATTTGCTGATTGACCCTGTTCTGGGCCAGGCCGCGTGGAGCATTCGCGGTGCTCGCTCCGAGAGCGACGAACGAGTCGATTGGATAGCTCAACTGGGGAAATTGCGTACTGGTCAAGCCCAGGCGGGTCGTCAGATTGTTCAGCGGCCCGGTGAGATCTCCTAACTGGCCTTCGCCAAAGTAGAGCCCATATCCGGCGCGAATGACGGTCATGTCATGGAGAAACGTGGGAGCCCAGGTGATCGCGACACGCGGTCCGAAGTTCGCGTGGTCTGGTTTATAGAAGGGGGCACCTGCCGGACAAAAACCGCCGCAGGCTATCGGATCGAAGGGCTTCGAACGCCCGTTGACCTCAGAGAATACGCCGAAGGAGTCGTATCTCAACCCCAGGCTCAGGGTCAGATTGGGACGGTACTTGTATTGGTCCTGCACAAAGAGGTCGTACTCCGTCTTGCGCACGCCTTCCGTCGGAACCGCAGCAAGCACGGCTGCGGCATCCAGTGCGTTGGTCATGAGTTTTACAAGGCTGCTGTAGGTCAACTGTGTTTCGGCTGAGTTCCCCAAGTTGATTTGAACGCGCCGCAGTCCTCCACCCGCGGCAATGCTGTGTTTGCCCAACGACAGGTCGACCGTATCGACGATCGAATAGGCGGTTGAGTTCTGCACTTGTATCAGGTTGTCATGCAAGGTCGAGAAGTTTGGCACCTGGAGCTGCAGCGTCAGCGGGCTGACATTCTGCGTGGTAAAGGGTGTGCGGTTCGCGCCGAACTTGAAATCATTCAGCAGTGTCGGCAGAAAGATGTGCTGCACGGAGATGATGCCGTTCTTCGGATTGTTCTGCGTCATCAAGGAATCCTGTAAGAATCCTGTGCCGTCCCCCAAGGGACTCTGGAGCCGGCCCTGATCGAAGTTGACACGTACGAACGCCGAAGTCTTGTCGCTGAACGTATGGTCCAGGCGCGCCAGCCCGAAATCCTCGTTTTGTATATTCCTTCCCGTTCCGTTTATCTGGCTGATGTTTGCGTTTGCCGTGGCGGTCTGGCCTGCTGGGTATGCTTTCAGCAGTGGGAGGAGCGAGGGTGTTGCAACACTGGTCTGCTGGATGAACGCAGCGCTTGGGACAAAGCCCACCAACGGCTGAGAAAGGGTCTGTCGCAGCGCCTCGTAATTCAGGAAGAAAAACGTATTGTCCTTAATAACGGGTCCGCCCAAACTAGCGCCATACTGATTCAGCCGGAGTGGGAGTTTACTCGTGGAAAAGAGCGCCCGGGCATTGAGAACATCGTTTCGCAGAAACTCATAGACGCTCCCGTGGAACGTTCGAGTTCCAGTGCGCGACACCACATTGCCCTGGCCGCCGGGTGTTCCACCAAATTGAGCGCTGTACAGGGCCGTCTCAACGCGAAATTCGGCGATGGACTCGGAAGAGAGCTGGATCCGCAGATCTGTTTTCTCCGACTGTCGCAGAATGCCGGTCGCATCGACCCCATCGAACAGTATCTTGTTATCGTCGAGGGCATGTCCCGCGAAGCGAATACTGGTTTGGTTGCCGCCGCCCGTATTCACAGCACCTGGCACCAGGATCATCAGTCCAGCCCAGTTGCGACCATTAATGGGAAGATCCTTAATCTGCTCCCGGCTTACGAGCCCGCCGGTTGAAGCCGAGTCGCGATCCAGAGTCACTGCGGTCGCCGAGACGGAGAGGACCTGCTCGACTCCCTTGAGTCCCATGGTGATATCGATGGTTTTAGAATCGCCGACGTTCAGTCGAACTCCAGTGATACGCTTCGTTTCAAAGCCATTGGCGCTCGCCAAGACCACGCATTCGCCCAGCGGCAGTCCGGCAAGTACATAGGCTCCCGCTTCGCTGGTGGTAATGGTGCGGCTGAAGCCGGTCTGGGGATACTCCACAGTGACCTGGATGTGAGGCAACAATGCCCCGGTCGTGTCGGTTACAGCCCCTCTCAGGTTTGCGCGGTCGACCTGTGCAAAGGCAGGAGCGACAATCGAAGCGACGACAAGGAACGAGAGGGCGAAGGATGCTGCGGTAGTTTTCATAGATAAAGCCACCCGAGATTTAGCTTTTGACGGCGAGATTTAACGCGACCATGGTGCCACTACCGCAACCTGAGGGATGCAAGCGCACGCAGTGCGGCGCGGTATATGGGAAACCTGGAGTCACGATGGCGCAATCGTATCCGCACTTCGTGCGCCCACTTATGAATAAGGGCGTTTCGTAACACAAAATTCACACGCTACAAGGCTGCATCTGTCTGCTCGCGTGGAAAAACGAATCGGAGATAGCGTCGTACGCCAGGCGCAGTATTTCTGAACCTCGCATGCTTTGGTATTGAGTTCGGGGGTCGTGCGGTCCATTGGCTTGGTGTCCGGTGTGCGCCGCAACCCGCAGACGTTTATCCCAAATATATTTTTCGGCAAGCGGACGGAGTACAAGATGGGAATCGTGCGGGTGTGCCACTCGCCTGGGCAGGGGCGCCTTGTGGAGCTGCTAGTTGTGGAGGCGGGATGCTGACGCGCTCCAGAGAAAGTCTGTCTATTTCAGAAAGTCTGTCTCTGTCAGAAAGTCTGTCTCTGTCTCAGACATGCCCTCAGCGACTAAGCCGTGTTGTATCGACGAGTTTTACGGCGGTACGAACGTCCCGCCTTTTCAAGCCGATGGTTGATTCCGCATCCCTTTAGATCTTCTGTAGTTCGCTGTGGTGGAACTCGACGAAGGCGCGGCGGATGCCTGATTTTCCGTCGGGGATATTTGGATGTACCGCGGAGGCCGCGAAGTGGCGCAGTGCCTTCAAGGATAGTGGCCTCGAGTAGAGGTATCCCTGCGCCTGATCGCAACGCATCTGCACCAGCATGTCGACGTGCTGGCTGGTCTCGACGCCTTCGGCGATCACCTCGATATTCAAGCTGTGCGCCAAGGCTATGATGGCCGCGGTGACAGCCTTGCTGTTTGAATCGGTATCGCACTTGGTGATGAAGGACCGGTCGATCTTGATACGGTCGACTTGGAACCGGGTAATGTAGCCCATGTTGGAGAAGCCGGTGCCAAAGTCATCGATAGCAAAGTGGACGCCGAGGGTTCGCACACGCTGCATGATCTCGAGCGACTCGTCGGAGTCGATCATGAGGAGCTGCTCCGTGATCTCCAGTTCGAGCTGCTCGGCGCGAAGTCCGCTTTCGTGTAGGGCGTTCTCCACAGTGGTGGGAAAGTTATGCGTTTGAAACTGTCGTGGTGAGATGTTGACGGCCAGGCCAATGTCCTTGCCGATCTCACGTTGCAGGACTGCGATCTCATTGCAGGCTTTGCTGAGCACCCACTCGCTGATGGGAACGATGAGGCCGGTCTCCTCCGCGATGGGGATAAAGATATCGGGCGGGACGGAGCCGAATTCCGAGGAATGCCAGCGCAGCAAGGCTTCGACGCCGATCATGCTGTGGTCGGCGAAGGAGATCTGCGGCTGGTAGACGATCTCCAGCTCATTCGCTTCGATTGCGGTGCGCAGGGCAGACTCCATCTGTAGCTTCTGAGTCGTCTCAGAGCCGATGCCGGGCGTGTACATCTGGACCGAATTACGTCCCCGTGCCTTGATGCGATACATGGCGAGGTCGGCGTTCTTGAAGAGCGTGTCGATGTCCTTGCATTCGGGGTAGATGCTGACTCCGATGCTGGCGGTAACGGTGATCTTGTGGCGGCCTATCAACACCGGTTGAGAGATGGCGGTAAGGATCTTGTTGGCGATATCGCAGGCGCGACCCATCTCCTGCAGGTCGGAGAGCAGGACGACGAATTCGTCTCCTCCCATGCGGGCGACCGTATCGGATTTGCGTACACAGGAACGGAGTCGTGCGGCAACTTCGCAGAGCAGCGCATCGCCAGCCTGGTGGCCTAGCGAATCGTTGACTCGTTTGAAGTTGTCGAGGTCGACGATCATGACGGCCAGATAGTCGTTATAGCGCTTGGCGCGCTCGATGCTGATTTCGAGACGGTCGCGTAGCAGGGTTCGGGTGGGCAGACCAGTGAGAGGATCGTGGTGAGCAAGATGGTGGAAGTAGCGATCGGCTTCCTTACGTTCGGTGACGTCGTAGCACACGCCAATAAAGCCGATGGTGAGATTATGCTGGTCTTTTAACGCGGTGACCGAGAGTTGAACCGAAAGCGTGGTACCGTCCTTGCGGTTGTAGGTCCATTCGCGTGTATCGATGCCACGACGCTCGAGCAGAACGCGGAAGATATCGTGGTTTGCGTTGACCGCGCGACCGAGTTCAGAGGTGAGGTCGCGAGCTCGCTGGGTGATCTCACCAGGCTCGTGGAGCAGCGTAGTGATGCACTCCCCGATGAGTTCGTCTGCGCCGTAAAGCAGCATCTTGCTGGCAGCCGGATTGGCTGCTGTGATGAAGCCGCTGGAGTTGGTCACTATGGTGCAGAAAGGGGAGCAATCGACGACTGCCTGATTGAAGACCATTGCTTTGGTGGCCTGCTCATCGGCGATATAGCGGTCGGTGATGTCGGTTGCGGTGACGGAGATGCCGTCGTCCAGCTTTACTACGCGGACATAGAGACGGACCGGCTCTCCGCGACGCTTGAAGATGGCGTGCTGAGACTCAAAGATGACGGACTCACCGGTCTCGACGACCTGCCGATACTTCTGATCGTTGCCGGAGACCAGCAGCTTGGGGTAGGTGGCATAGAGGTGCTTGCCAAGCAGGGTGTGGGCCTCCACCCCAAAGAACTCAGCGCCGGCGCGGTTGACGAACCGGAATCGGAAGTCGGTGATGGCACCGTCCTCCGAGCGGAGGGCCTCTAACATCATGATGAAGTCGGTGCTGGATTCCGCAGCAGCGAACAGCATGGCTTCGCTTTCTTTGCTGCGAGCCGCCTGTCGAATCGTAGTCTGGATCCGCCGTAGCGCTGCCGGAAGGGCGGCGATGGTAAAGACGGTGACGATGCAGCTAATAACCTCCAACAGGCTGACGATCCAGAGGTGCTGCTCACGAAATGGCGTAATGTCGGTCTCGTTGACCAGCATCTGCAAGAAGAGGAAGAGCGCGAAGGACGCGGTAAACCACAATAGCAACTTGTCTTTGTAGCAGCGGATGGCCAGGATTGCCGTGGCGAGTGCCAGCGCCAGAAACGAACAACCGCCCAGGCCATTGAGCACATCGGCGACGACCTGCGGCAGATCGCGAGTGAAAGCGTACCGGGTGCAATAGTGGCGAGCGAGTTCGATGCATACGATAGTAACGGAGCCTATGCAGAAAACGACAGCGGCGGCCTTTGTGGTGAAGCGGTCTAATGACGCGGGCATTCGGTAGCCTCGAGTACTCGAATAGGCGGGATCCCACTGATGGATCAGGCTCACCGCAGCGCACGGATGATTCCTGAAGTTTCAGCAACAAATACGCTGAGAGTGACTTTAGGGGGCGGGTATGGGGTCGGCCAATGGCGCGAAAGTTGCAGCGTATATTGATGACCATCAAAGAAGTGTCAATAAATTGTTTGCGACAAACTGGACGCTATTTGCGTGTCAGGCGGGGTGGCCGTTAACATCGAAAGTGTGGCTTTAGGAATGAGAGGAATTACGGAATGGCAGATGTAATGGGAAGCGCACGTCGGACGGAAGATATTGCTTTGGATTTGCTGAAGTTTGTGGCAGCACAAGCGAATGTGGGGAGCAAAGCAGCGGCGTCCACGACAGGATTCGGGCTGCCGACGGCGGCCAAGTCGGACGATCAGGTAAACCATCTTCTAGAGCTGTATGCGAAGTGCAGGAACGCAGTTGAGGCTCCGGTGACGAAGTAGTGTCGGGCGCAGGCGAATTGGACGAGCCTTTGCAGGTGGGAGTGGTGGGGGCAGGCGCCTTTGGGCGGAACCATCTGCGGGTTTATAAGGAGTTGCAGGCCGCTGGTCAAGCGGTGGAACTGGCGGCGGTGGTGGATGCGGATGCTGCCATTGCGGCAGAGGCTGGGGCCACCTTTGCTGTGCCGTGGTTTACCAGCTTGGCGGAATGTCTGGCGGCAGTACGGCTGGATGCGGCTTCGGTGTGCGTTCCTACGGTGCATCATGCGGATGCTGCGGTTGCGCTGCTGGCGGCGGATGTGGATGTGCTGGTGGAAAAGCCGATTGCGGCCAGCCTTGCTGAGGCGGACAGGATTCTTGCAGTGGCCAGGGAGTATGGCCGGATCGTGCAGGTCGGTCATCTGGAGCGGTTCAACCCGGCGGTGAGTGCGGCGCGGAAGCATCTGAACCGGCCGATGTTCTTTGAGTCGCACCGGCTGAGCATCTTTACGGCGCGCTCGCTGGATGTCGATGTGGTGCTTGACCTGATGATCCATGATCTGGATATTGTGTTGAGCCTGGTGAACAGTCCGGTTCACGAGGTGCGTGCGGTGGGCTTGCCGGTGCTCTCCAGCAAGGTAGATATTGCGAATATTCGGCTGGAGTTCGAGAACGGCTGTATCGCCAACTTTACCGCCAGCCGCGTGAGTACGGAGCGGGTGCGGAAGCTGCGATTCTTCCAGCCGCACCAGTATCTCTCGCTGGACTTTGCCCGGCAGGACCTGCTGATGATTGACGTTAGCGGCGCGGCGGGGATGACCGACGAGCAGTTGGCGGCGATGGCTTCGATGACGGGCGCGGACCAGCACCCTTCCGAGGGGCTCTCGATGCGGAAGATCAAGATAGAGGCAGGGGAGCCGCTGCGGCTGGAGTTGGAGGCGTTCCTGGGGGCGGTGCGGGACCGGAGTACGCCGGTGGTTTCGGGTGAGGATGGCCGGCGGGCGTTGGCGCTGGCGTTGGAGATTCATGCCGCGATGGCGAGTCATGCTCTGCGAGCAGGACTGTAACTAGTCCATCTTCTGGATG
>JANYER010000255.1 GCA_025359825.1 Granulicella sp. | reverse complement strand
CGGGAACCTGACGAACATTGTCGGCTCACCGTTTGCCTCCGGCGGCACAAACCCTGTGTCGATCGTCGTACGTCCTGGCGGACGATATATCTATGTCGTGAACAAGGGCACAGGCACCGCACCGGGTAAGATCGCTGAGTTCAGCGTTGGTGGCGACGGCATCCTGACCTTCCAGCAGGAGTTTACGAGCCAGGGCACAACTCCCGTATGGGCGTCGATCGACAGCTCCGGCGCGTATCTGTACGTGCTAGACCAGGTCTCTCCGGACGGCGTGAATGGCGACATCACGGTGTTCTCCATCGCCAGCGATACGGGCCGCCTTGCGCTGGTCCCGAATAATGCGATCAAGAACGCGAATGGTACACAGCTGACGTACTTCCCGGTCGGCCCCAAGCCCATCATGATGCGCACTTCGGGCGCGTGCCTGTTTACGTTGAACTCCGGCGATAACACCATCTTCCCGTACAGCACCAACAGCGGCACGGGCCAGCTGACGCAGAACGTCACCACCACGATTCCTACCCAGGCGACCCGGCTGACCTCGATCAATGCGAGCTCCAGCTATGTGTACCTGACGGATGCGGGCGGCACGACTGCCAGCCCTGGCGGCTTCATTCTGCCGTACACGGTCGGCTCGAACTGCACCTTGAACACCCTCACTGGTGGTGCAGTACCGAACCTGCCGCTGACGTCGAATCCGCAGTACTCCTTTACGGATACGCGTGGCCGGTATCTGTATGTGCTGAACCAGTCGTCCACCAATACGAACAACGCGAACAGCACGATCTCGGCGTACACGATCGACCAGACCAACGGTAAGCTGCAGCAGATTCCCGACTCGAACAATCCTTACCCGATTGGTTCCGGGCCGGTCTGCATGGCGGAAGACCCGACCAACCAGTATGTCTATACGTCCAACAATACGGATGGCACTGTAACTGGCAAGATCATCAACCAGAACACAGGCCAGCTCTCGGACTTGACGCGCGGCTCGACGTTCCCGGCAACGGGACGGGCGACCTGTATGGCAATCAGCGGCAACGTCAGCTAATTGTTGCAGCGCGGGTGTAGCGGAACCATGCGCTTTGCCGTTATTGGGACAGAACATTCGCTCCTAATTACGGCAAAGCAAACTGCAAAGCGTTTTGACACAGAAACAGAATTTTCAGGCAACGGCGGGCAGGCACTTTGCCCAGGAGTAAGGAAGTACATGGGTTTGCATACGATTGGCCGAGGAGCGTTGGCCGCAAGTTTGTCTGTTGCGTTAGGACTGGGCGTCACGGCATGCAGCCGTGATTACACAGTAGGCTACGTGTACATGACCGCTTCAAAGGTCGATCCAGGCCTGGTAAATGGCTATAAGGTGGACTATCAGGCCGGCACCCTGGTTCCTCTGGAAGATTCTCCCGTACCAGCTGGCGGCAAGAACCCTATCGCCCTGGTAGCTGCCCCCAATGGCAAACACATCTATGTCGTGAATCGTGACGACTCGACGGTAGTATGGTTCGCCATCGGCACCGACGGTAAGCTCTATCCGCAGAAGACCTACAACACCACAGGAAGCTTTCCTACGTCTGCGGCGATCGACCCGGCGGGTAAGTTTCTCTATGTGACCTTTACCTACCAGCTGGGTTATACGACTGCTCTTCCCGGCCCCGGCGGGGTGACGGTGTTCCCTATCGCTGCTGACAACTCGCTGGGGACTGCGTTGACCGTGAATGTAGGCCGCAGCCCGATTGGCATTACCGCCAACAGCCAGTTTGCCTACGTGGTCGCACAGGACGCAGCGACCACCTTGAACCTGTTTGGCTTCGCGGTGAACGCGACAACCGGCTTCCTGACGCCGCTTCCGGGCGTGGTCATCAATGGCAGCAATACTCCTTCGACCGGATACACCTCGGGCATCACCCCGGCTGCCGTGATTGAAGACTCGACGTTGAAGCATCTGTATGTCACCGATCAAGCTGGTAATAAGATTCTTGGCTACACCGTCGCCAGCAATGGCGTACCGAGCCTGCTGGCTACCGCGTTAACCGGTGCGACTCCGCTAGGAATGACAATTGAAGCCAGCGGCAAATATCTCTACGTCGCCAACTCCACAGATGGCAGCATCGGCGGATACACCTTCGGCCCGAACGGCGAGCCAGTGCAGTCCACGGTAGCGAAGAGTGTGCAGGCCGGTACGGGCACCAACTGCGTAACGACCATCGGCTCGCCCAGCAGTGCAAGCCCGACCCATGCGGTGTACCTCTATGCGTCCAATGCACTGGGCAACTCGGTAACGGGTGAACAGCTGAACCCTGCGGACGGCAGCTTGAAGCAGATCCAGGGCACTCCTTTTGGCGGAAGCACTCTGCCGAGCTGCATCGTGAGTGTTCCCGCGTTCCCGCGCTAAAGCGCACGAATTCGGATTGTTGAGATTATTTTTTTAGGCGGGCGGCGCAAGCTACCCGGGATGAAGGAACCAGATGAATTTGACGAAACTAAGCCGCGGACCAATCGCTGTAAAGCTGGCTTCGATGTTGACCATGACGACCGTGCTGGGCTTGACGGCCTGCACGCGCG